>JBOHVR010000723.1:0-7514 GCA_050735755.1 Binatia bacterium | reverse complement strand
ACATTGCTCATGGCGCGAGAGGCTAAATACCTCCGCTACGCCGTCAATGTCTCGCACGCTTCGGCCGCTATTTAATGGCCGGTTTTAAGGTGACCATTAATGGCCGGTTTTGGGTGACCGCCGAGGTGCGAGAAACTCTTTTGCCCGTAGATTCAGCACCATGCCTTCGCCTGAGACAGACCTGATCAACGGTTTAACATTCGACTTCGGTGCCGCACGGCTGATTTCTTAAGCAGGCTGTGATGCGTCTGCTGCAGCTCTACGAGACTTCGTCGTCCCACACCCTATATGTTATAGCGATCGGGACCGATTTTGTGATGAGCAGTGGAAGAGAACCTGTCCTAGTAGACACGAATCCTAAGTACAATCAATAACTTAGGGTTACTGGAGACGGGGGGAATCGCACTGCAGCTTTAAGCGGTTAATTTCGCAAAATATTCTCGGTTCAAAATTTGCCTGGTGTCCCCAAAGTTGCCCCGCGCCGCTGCTTTCGCTGCGGCTCGCTTCAATTCGTCGCTGTAACCACTTGTAGGATTTCAGATTTTACTAATCAGACAGGAGAATTTTGCATGATTTCGAAGAAGGCGGTGTTGCGGCCATAGCAGCCAGGTGAGCCCTGCTCTCAAAACAGAAAAGCGAGAAGACGATGAGGAGTAGCACCAAACTCCTACTACCTTGGGCGCTTTGGGGATGTGTCTTGCAGAAACAGAGTACGGATTTTAACTGAACTCCAAAGATCCGAAGACTCGTCGCATGCTCCGATTTCGACAGTGCGCCTTGTCAGGGTTCAACCCAGTGAATGCAACGTTCTGCCGTGAACAATAGCCCGCAGCGGAGCTGCCGGTCTTTTAGAACACCGGCAGCTTCAAGTAATTTTCCGTAGATACGGACCTGAGCGGCGTATTTGGGATAAGCCTGCTTTATCGCGCCATTTGGCGGCGTGTCGGTTTTGAAATCGATAACAGTAACGTTAGCGTCATTTACGGCGACTAAGTCGATATAGCCGTTCACGAGTTGACCGTCGGCCCATTGCCCGGCCACGGGATACTCGAGTTGGAGGTTGGGTCCAACTGGCCCACCGAGGTCATCGGCACCTAGAGCCTCCCGCGCTCGTCTTACATCGGCAAACGCTTCTTCGATATGCTCCGTTAGATCATACAGCTTCGCCGCGCGCTCCACCGCTTCTGGCGCAGCAACTTTCTCGTTCCGCAGCACCAAGCCTATCGCGTGATGAACGACATTTCCGAAGACACCGCCGAAACGCCCTTCACGTTCTTTCTGCGGGACAGTCCCGAGCGTTTCCTCTCCGTCTGCATCCCAAGACATTCGCCCGAGTCCTGAAACACTTACGGGGCGGAAACGAGGCCGAGCGGCTTCAACCGACACTTTTTCCCATTCGCTTGCTACTCGTTTTTCTACCTCCGATCCGTCGCCAGGAGCTTTGCGCTGGATCGCTTTCAACTGCCGTGACCATACCGGCTCTTTGCCATCGATGTAAGGTTGCATCGTTTGCATGAGTTTTTCAGGGGCCTCGGCTAACAGATCGCCGCATATGAATTTACCGGGCGAGACGTCCCCCGCTTTAGGCACGATGAGGAGATCCCGCGCTCGCGTCGCGGCGACGTAGCCGACGCGTCTCCTTTCGGCATTAAGGTAGCTCTGCTCTGCGTCACGAATGCCGAGATCCGCCGGTTCTTCCCAAGTCAGTCCGTCAAGGTTGATCATCCAGCCGCGGCCGTCACGCTCCATGGACCAGGGACTGGATTGCAGCCGCGCGTCCCACTGACCTTTACCGTCCCAGATAGCGACCACGGGAAACTCTAGTCCCTTCGCCTGGTGGACCGTCATGACTCGTACGGCTTCCGCTCCGACAGGATGCGGCGGATCTAACTGAACCGGTTTATCGATCCACTCACGCACGCGCGCAGTGGCGGCATCGTAGTCGAGCCTTTCGTTCGCTGCGATCTTCTCGAGTATGTGGCAGAGCTCCCGCAAGCGGGCCAGTCGCTGCGCGCCGTTGGGACCCAGCGCGACCGCGCGAGCAAATGCCGTCCGATCAAGAAGTTCGCGCGCGGTCGTTCCCGGCGATTGATCGAACCGCCGCTGGCGTAGCTCGCGCACGAGCTCACGGGCGGCAAGCGCCCGAGTTACTCGCTCGTCCTGTCCGTTGCTGCCGGCGGCTCTCAGAGCTTTTTCGCGCAACAGATCTGCGAGATCGACCGCGAAAAAGGGCGGCCGAAGCAGCGCTGCCTCCGCCACCCCATCGTCCCGATCAGCCAAAGCTCTCAGTCCAAGCAGAAACTGGCGGTGCAGTGGATCTTCAAGAAACAATGTGCCGCCGCGTGAAGCGTAGGGAATTCCCTCGGCGTCGAGCCTCGAGAACAGCGGCGAAAGCCGCCACGTGGAGACGGCGAGGATAGCTATATCACCATAGAGAATGCGCCGCCGCCGCCCATCGAGAGGATCTATAATGCTGACGTCACTCTTCTCGACAAGCCAGCGCAAATAACGCGCCAGAACCCGTCCTTCTAATGAGCGATATTCGTCGACGCCGGGCTTGCCACCATCGTCGAAACCGAAAGGCAAAATGCGCACGGCTGGTTGTGCCGCGCCCTCTCGTCCCGCCGCTAATGGTTGTTGGAACACCTTTCCAGTCGCCGGATCGAAAAAGTTCTCGTCAGGAGAGGTCCCCAGGATGCGTGCAAAGCGGTCGTTGAGCCACTCGATGAGCGGCGGCACGCTCCGAAAGTTAGCCGATAATTTCACCTCCAGAGCGTTCTGCTTCGCTACGACGTTGCGGACTCGTTCGTACATGGCGATATCAGCGCGGCGAAATCTATAGATCGACTGCTTCGGGTCGCCGACCAGGGTTAGCGTTCCGGGCGATAGAAGCACGTCTTCCCAACGCTCCGCGCGCGCTTCGCACTCGCAGAGATAAAGAACGATTTCGGCTTGCAGTGGATCTGTGTCCTGGAATTCATCGACGAATATATGATCGAATCGACGCTGGTATTCCGCCCGCGCCGGCTTGTCATTGGCGAGCAGGTTTCGAAGTTTTACGAGAAGGTCGAGTTGATCGAGCTGGCGGCGGCGGGCCTTCACCGTTTCATAGATTGCAATGACCACGGGGAACAGACGCACGAGCCTGGTCGCCATCCAGCGATTGAGCGGCGCGCACAAGTCTTCCTTTAGGGGGCGCGGGCGCCGTTTATCCTGCCCGGTGTAGACCCTCCATGCCTGCCAGGCATCGTCCTCTCCGGCAAAAGTATCTCTTTTTGTGACATTCCGCGGCGCGCGGTCCAGTTGCTGCCGGGTTTCGCGAAAAATTCGTATGGGGTCTTCAAGCTTGCACAGCTTGGCTAGAACAGTCGCCGTGCGCCTAATCCAATTCGCGCCTTGCGACTCGGTTTTAACCGGCCGGGTCAGTTTTACGAATTCTTCGGCTGCCGTTCGGAATGAAACCTTGTCGAAAGAGATCGCCGGCACATCGGGCGGCGGTACATCCCGGGAACGAATAAAGCCTTCGACCAGAGCATCGAGACCGTAACGGACAAACCACTCCATCTCCTGCGAATCCGCCCGCAGGCCAGCGTAGAGCGCATCAAGAGCGGTTTGCGTTGCCTCGCCGGCGCGCCCGGCCACATCAGTGCCCTCGAGCTCGAAAGTCAGCGTCCCGCTCTGGACGGCCTGCAAAAGAACCTGGAAAGTTTCACGGATCAAGGCCTGGTCATCTTCCGCGATTTCGTAAGAAGGGCTAAGTCCCGCTTCAACGGGTCGGAGGCGCAGCAGCCGATCCGCAAAACTGTGGATCGTGCCTACATAGGCGGTATCGAGATCCGCAATGGCCTCACGGAGCCTCGCTTCCCGAATCGTGTCAGCCCTTACCTCCGAGAGTTCGCGAAGCAACCGCTCCCGAATGCGCAGACGGAGCTCACCGGCGGCCTTTCGGGTAAACGTGATTGCAGCGATGCGTGAGATCGGTGTGGCACGGCCTTCATCGCTCGGCGCTACCATCTCGACGAGTCGATCAACGAGAATCGTGGTCTTCCCGGTTCCCGCGCCCGCATCGACAAGCGCGTTGCGGTCGCGTTCCGCAATCGCCGCGTCGCGCTGCCTCTGATCGGGAGTGCCGTTTTGTTTGATCCCAGCCATTCGAACTCACTGCTTTCCAGGATCGGCCCTCTTAAGTTTAGCGAACTCCAGGGCGGCGCCGGTCGCGTCACCCAGCAAAACACTCGCGCGGCTGTAAACCGTGTCGCCGCAAACCGGCCGAAAGCAGCAGTAGGTACAGTCATCCTGGTTTGGCGTTCGCGGAAACTGTCGGTCCGCGAGGAGACCGAGCGCAATCTCTAACCACTTGTTTGCGGCAGGCTTGAGGAGTGTCTGAAAATCCTGACCGAACACACGCTCACCGCTTGGCCGGCCGAAATAGGCGTAGCCCGCTTCAATTTGCTTGGGGAGATTCCACTTCTTGGCAAGGAGCTCCGCAACGAGGCCGTAGATAGCGATCTGGATGTCCAATCCCGGGTCCGGAGGAAATTCTTTACCGGTTCTCGGATGGGCGCGCGCCGTCTTTAAATCTCGGATGGTCGCTTTTTGTTTTGCAACTTCGATGCGGTCGATCCTGCCGCGCAGATACAGAGCATTCGCGCCGATTGGGATCTGAACCAAATCCTGATAGCCAAAACTTTTTTCCGTGTCTATCCGTCCATTTTTTAACCGCTCCCAGTCATATTCGACCAG
The DNA here is from genome assembly GCA_050735755.1 of Binatia bacterium. Lineage (GTDB taxonomy): Bacteria > Desulfobacterota > Binatia > UBA9968 > UBA9968 > DATMAM01. The sequence goes on along the minus strand of JBOHVR010000723.1, from coordinate 2,771 downwards.
GTCGCGCACATCGCTCCTCAATCTTTGCTGCTGTTGGGCTCTGACCCCGTCTCCTGCAAGCGGGTACTGCTTGAGGAACGCCTGGAACTCGCTATCAACGAACTGATCTGCGGCTTTGAGCCAGTCGGCCAGACTGCCCTCATGCGCGCAAAACGCGCGGCCATTGACGGCATAGAACTTTGCGGCCACGTCATGAAAAAGCAGACCGTAGTGGGGCTGGCCGATTTCACGTTGAGGTGGAGCCTCGGACGGCTCTTGGAAGCGCAACAGATTGCCAAGGAGAAACGCGTGCGGGCAGCCAAGCAGCTGCGCGATACCCGACGCGGAGATCGGGCGGGCCGGCGAAAGCCCAGGCATGGGCAGCTCGGCTGCCAGATTACCCAGCATTCCGTCCATCGGCCCACTGGCAGGATCATTGATCAACCGGTCGATCCGTTGGAGATCGACTGCGGAAACCGCTCGCCAGCATGCGGGCAGGCCGACCGCATTTTCCGCTACTGCGTCCTGCCAGGCGCTCTCGGTCAGGAGTAACCTGTTGCGGAAACGACTTGCTTCTTCGCGTGCCGGAATGAACGCATCTCTCGTAAGCGCGATGCGGTCGGGAATCACTGAACGCCGCTCACCCGTGACACGGTTTCGCCGAGAAAGCGCTGCGGCGGCTTCAAGAATGACGGACGACGGCTCGCGCTCGGACCGTTCCGAATCAAGTCGCGGTGCGGAGAGCGCGACAGCCCGCCCGGTGTTGCGGATTACGAGATCAAGCATGTGCAGATCTTCGAGCGCTCGATCCGCAGTAAGCGGCATGAAAACTCTTTTGCCGTCTCGGGTCTTCAAGGCTTGCCGGACGATATCGGAAATCACGGGGTCTTCCCGGGGAAGCGATGGCAGGTGACCTTCGTTGAGGCCGGTCACGCGCACCGCTGTAAAGCGAAGACCAACCGCACCGCGGACCGTACCAACATAGACAGCCGACTCGCCAAAGCGGCCCTGAGAAATACGCGTGGAAAGAATCACATCCTCAATGGCCTTCAATGCGTCGTCGCCGGCGAGCGACCCGCAGGTGGCGTCGGATGCCAGGATGTCGAGACGATCGTTCAACACGGTGTGACGCACTTCGCCCGGCTGCAGCAGCCATTGATCGAAGAATTCCCGCAACATCAGCCAGAGAGAAGAAAGCGTTGCATTTCGAATCGCGCTACCGGAAATAGTCACCAGCGCGTTGAGGGCCGGACGAAGCGCACTGAGATCGGCAAGCAGCCGCTTGTTGCGACGAACGGTAAAATCCAGGTCCTCGTTACCTTTGTTCGCTGCAGCTTCGCTTTCCAGAATCTGTTTCTCAATTTCTGCCTGACGATCCTCAGCGCGGCTCGACCACTCGAGAGCACCCTCAGGCCAGGCCGGATTGCCACCGACGGTACCAAGAGACCAGAGAAGATCCATGGCGGCCCCGCGCGAAAGGTGTCGATCGGCGTCGTCTGAAAGGCGCAGAGCGGGAGCTAAATCAGCCAGAAGATCGGCGGCGAGATGACCCCGCAGTGCGCGAAGTACGGCCAACACGCGTGCTCCGGCCGCGAAAGAAGTGAATTGTAATCCACCGGCGACGTGAACGGGGAAGGCACCGGCGTGCCACGGCAATCTCACCAGCCGCTCAGCCACGAGACCACCCGACGGGTCCAACTCCGGGACGAGAACGGCGATTTCCTCCAGAGGCACTCCGTTGGCGATTTGGCGCCCAACCCAATCAGCCGAGGCTTCCAGTTCTGCCTCGACACCCGCATGCTCCTCGAGGTCGACAGTTTCGTCAGGTCCGTTGCTTTTCGTCCGGTTTGGATCAGCGAGAATAACTGGCGGCTCAAAAAGATAGGATGCCAGCAAGTCATGTTCGCTGCCTGAGACGCGCGGCGCTTTCGCCGATTGGATCGCGGCCGCGGCCTCTGCGCCGAGAAGTTTTTCAATTCTTTCGACATAGCGCGTGCGCAGCGGTCGCGCGGCCAATAACGCAGTTGTTGCGTGCGGAATCGCACTTAGGAATCGCGCTTCGGCGGTGGTGAGACCAGTTGCGGCATACGCAAGCACGGGTCCGGGAAACGGCCAGGCTGCTGAATGCTGCTCAAGGATAAGCGCCGCTTCGAGGTAGATGCGCTGTCCTGTCCAGGAACGGCTTGCAGATTGATCCAGAGCCCGCCATATCGTCAGTACATCCTCCAACTGCGGGACGCCGGCTGCATCGACATCGTCTGGCCGAAGTCCAGCTCCTTCCAGATCCGAAATAGAATGCGCAAAAGCATGGTCCCAACCCGGAGCGGAGCGCAACAAATCAATTGGGAAATGACGGAGAGACAGATCCGAGCGAAAAAGCGCCGACAGTCGCGTTGCGCGAAGAGCTTCGTCGCCCGGCTCGAACTCGACCCCTGCGCACCGGAGCACTTCCGCCGCGGAAATCACAGGCAAGATGAAACGTGTTCCCGCGAGCGCGTGCTGCTGCCCGTTTTGAATCAGTTCTCGCCGCAGGACATGTGCGACCGGCCCTTGCGGCACCAGCACGGTGCGGCAGGGCAAGGCGCCTCCCACCGGCAACCCAGCCACTGCTTGCGCCCAATCGCGCACATTCCAAACGACTTTTACTTCCATACTTTGGTTCGACATGTTACCGCCGTTTGGTCGGCCGGTAAAATCGGTTTAGCGCCAACAAGGCTTCATCCCGCCGGAAATCCGGAGCGCGGCTGTTGGCCGCCTCGGCATCAGTCATGGCTTTCAGAGCTGCCTTCTAC
>JBOHVR010000722.1:0-3316 GCA_050735755.1 Binatia bacterium | reverse complement strand
GTATCGGAAGGCGCACTAACGGAACGCGAGGGCGAAAAGCAGCAGTACGCTAAGGGAGGTCAAAATGGCGGAGAAATTAAAAGCACGAATTGCGTTCGTCAGTTGTGGTCCGGCGACAAGATCCCATTATGGCAGCATGGCGCCAGTGATCCCGAACGACGTCAGCGTCGAATTCAAAGGCCTGGACCTGTACGGCAACAATCTTTATGAAATCGAGGGAAAGAAGAAGTTGATCTTGGAGAAGACCAGAGATCTCGTAGAAACTTATCGGTGGGACGGGGTCATGGTGACGGCGGCTCCTCCGGAGGTTCTTAACCCGGGGCTTTTGGATGATCTGCGGGCCGCCTTGAATATTCCGGTCACAACGGCCTTGAACGCATGCGTCGCCGCTCTCCGGGCCTTTTCAGCGCGCAACGTTCTTTTATTGACGCCGTTCGATGAGCGGCTGAACCGAATGGTGCGCGCCTATCTGGACAAGGCCGGTGTCGTCGCTGTTGCCCCCCGTCCGTTCGATAACCTGGACGACGCGATCAAGCTGACACCGGAAGAAGTGCTCGAGCATACCCAAAAGGCCTTTCGCGACGCCGGCAAGGTTGACGCGGTCTATTTTCAGGGCGCAGTTCTGGATCCAATTAAGGTTTTGGAAAGGATCGAAGAAGAACTCGACACAACCGTAGTCGCGAGTAATCCGGCGATGCTCTGGTTTATGTTAGCGAAGCTCGGCTTGACCTATCACATCCGCGATTATGGCAAGCTCCTGGATAACTGGCCCGCCCTCGTGTAAAGTGGCAAATATTTCCAATTTGGATTGTTGGAGCACCGAATGAGGCCTAACTGCTGCGACAAGCTTTGGACATTCTTCTTGGCGTTTCTTTCTTGTCAGATTCTCTCATTAAACGCCTCTCTAGCCCAGGACAGTCACACCGCCCTGCTGATTGAAGGAGCGAAAAAAGAAGGGACCGTCATGTGGTACAGCTCCATGAATGGCGAAGATGCAAAGAAAATGGCGGATGCCTTCAGCAAGAAATATCCCTTCATGAAAATTGAATTCTTCCGATCAAACTCGACAAAAATTCTCCATCGAATCATGACCGAGACCAAGACTGGAAGATATCTGTTTGATGTCGTTGCAGTAAGCGGCTTCGAGATCTATCAAATGATCAAATCCAGTCTCCTGCAGCCGTATCTGTCCCCCGAGAGCACAGCCTACCCCGAGTTGTTCAAGGATCCGCGAGGCTACTGGACCGATTATTTCGACAGCTACGCCATTATCGGCTACAACACGAAACTGGTCCCGAAGGGCCAGCATCCCAAAGACTGGCCGGACCTCCTCGATCCAAAATGGAAAGGTAAACTGATGATGGACTCCGAGGATGTTCGTTGGTACGCCACGATACTGGACCGGTGGGGAGAAGAAAAAGGCCGGAACTTCATGAAGGCTCTGGCAAAGCAGGACATGCTCATTCGCAGCGGTTCGAGCCTGATCGCGCAACTTGTGGTTGCCGGAGAAGCGCCTATGGGGATGGTTAACGTTCACACCATAGAGAGGATGAAGGGAAGAGGCGCTCCCGTGGATTGGGTTACGAGTACGGACCCGATCGTGGTTTCTCTTCATCCCATTGGCTTGGCGGCCAAGCCACCCCACCCTAATGCCGGCAAGCTATTGATCGATTTTATTCTTTCCCAAGAAGGACAGGCAGTGATCATGGACATGGGCCGCACGTCTCCGCGGCCCGGCATGGATCCACGGATCGACGGCAGCAAGCTCAAACTCTTTCCCACACGACCGGAGCTGGCGGAACGCTATCCTCAATACGAACAAGAGTACCGCCAGATCTTCACGCAGTAATTCACGCAGCGCTTTGGCTTACGGCATTTGCTCGAGCAGGCTGCCGGCGCCTTTGATCGGCTCCCTGAGATGCAGCCGTTTTTGAACGTACCAAACCCGCGCGGCTACGGGGTGAACGACCGGAATTCCGAGGTCTTCCTCAAGGGGAACGACATCGACCGCGCGCCAGGTTCCGGATCCTTGCAGATAGATCCCGTCGACGCCGGAATGTTTGAAGAACAGGCTCTTGATGTGAGAATAGATCTCTTCGGATGAAATAGTCTGCCGCCGTGATCTCTCCACGGGCATTCCTTCTATCGCAATCAGATCGAATCCAGCCTCGACGAAGTAGCCTGCGAACATGTCGTTGATGGTTTGATCATGGAAAGTCACGCCCAAAAGCTTCTTGATTCCCAGGGCGCGGAACGCTTCGGTTTGCGTCATCCCAGAGGTGGCAATGGGGACTTTGAACTCTTTTTCCCAATTCTTCACGAGTTCCTGCTCTGCCTTGTAGCCCCGAATCAGGAACGGGGGCGCGCCCTCCGGATGGATGAGATCAACGCCCTTTTCTGCCAGCTCCGCAATCTTGTCATGGTAGCTGCCGAGCGCTGCGAGGTATTCTTTCGCGGTGTGTTCTTTGAGCCCCAAATAAACTGGGATGACCCCAATTCCGTCAGGCAAGAGACGGATGAACTCGACCAACGTCCCGGAGTCGTAGGTGGGCTTTACGACTCCAACGGTTCCTCTCCAAGCGAGTGACGGCATTCCCTTTCTCCCTTCTCAATCAGCGAATTCTGGATGACCTGATATAGTCAAGCCCTCGAATGAGCGCAAGCGGTTGACGGGCAAGTTTCACGTCTGCGATTCGAGAACACGGGACCCTCCGCTTACACGCTCGCCGGTTCCTGTTTGGCGCTGCTGGAGACCGTATGGGCCGCGTTACGGGTCGCTGCTCCAGTCATGTTCTCCACAACCGGCGTCGGATTGCCGCAAATATGCTTTGGCATGTGCCGGGCCAGCGCTCGTGGTCTTGTCCGTCCCGGCAGTGGAGAATCAAGCTCGCAGAAAATGTAGCAACCAAGAGATAATCTTGCTACTAATTGATGCGTGAACCCATGGCCTATGGTTTAGGAAACAAATTCTTTGGCAGAGCGACTGACTGACGCAGTGGATGCGCCCGGTGAGGCAGGTCCAGCGCGTTTCCGCTTTCATACCTTCTCATCCCTCCGCCACCTAGATTATCGCTATCTTTGTACCGGCACGCTCATGATGGCTGCCGGGCAGTGGATCCAGCAGGTGACTCTCGGTTGGCTCTTATATGAGCTCACCGGATCTTCGATATTGCTGGGAGCCCTCAACGGCCTGCGTGCTCTGCCATTCCTGGTAACCGGCCCGATGGCGGGTGTGGCCGCCGACCGGATGGACCGTAAAAAGTTGATGCTGCGCACGCAGTGGGTATTAATCGTCACCGCGCTCCTGATGGGCGCT
>JBOHVR010000721.1:0-5034 GCA_050735755.1 Binatia bacterium | reverse complement strand
AGCTAGGGGTGAGTGCTTCCGTCATCCTACGCGGGGCGTTGCCGAACAAAGAGGTGATGGCAACTTATGACCGAGCAGCTATTCTCGTTCAGGCCAGCATCATTGCTGAGAACTCGGACAGGGATGGCATTCCAAATGTAGTCCTGGAAGCGATGGCTAGCGGTGTTCCTGTGGTCGCGACGAGAGTATCCGGTATTCCTGAAGTGGTGGAGGATGGCATCACGGGCCTGTTGGTTGACCCTCAGGATGAGAGAACGCTGGCGCAAGCAATATGCAGGTTGTTAGATAATCCTACACTGCGTATGGAATTGGCCCAGCAGGGCCGAAGGCTCGTAGAACAGAAATTCAATATTCGGACTAACGTAGACACATTACTTAGCCTATTTGAGGCTTAAGGAAAGCCTGGACTCCATCGCAGATGGTCAAGCTAAGGTCTGCAGGCCATTTCCGACAGGCGCATGCGGACGCTTTATCGTCTACGGTTCGACACTACCAACCTGCAAATTTGTCGGAGCGGCGGGTAAAGTGGCGGGCGATTGCTGCGGCGCTACGTCCGTATAGCTCGACCCTGGACCGGCAATCCTAACGTTATCGTAGTAAGCGATTAAGATATCAGCTGGGCTCGGTTGTTCGCGCTTCCACCAGGATTTGTAAATGCCAAATCGGATGAATCCGAGATTTTCATCTTTGAAGTCGTTCGGGCCACTATAATTTACCTGCAGCACGCCATCCTTCCAGACTTTCAAGAAGCCATCCGCCTCGTAGGACCATTTTGCGTTGACAACGAAATATGTCCAAGCGCCTTTCTTAATTGTGCCCAGATTCCAGCTTTGCTTCTTGATGCTTTGCGAGGTAGAACATGAGTTTGAATCTGAAAGACTACGCAGTTGCCATGTGTCATTAGGCATAATCTGAAGTGCGAGGTACGAACCTTTACCGCCTTCGCAGGGATCGTTGGACCGATGCCACTGGAACACAATGGTGCCGTTAACGTCTTTCGTCGAGTCTCGCCAAGATGGGTCAATATAAATGCTGAATCCGTACCACCTTTCGGTCCCTGTGTTCCCCGTATTGTTCCAGCCTCGCATGGTCTTTCCAGGCGTGCTTCCGGATTCCGGATCGTTGGATCGACTCTCGAATCGTGAGGCGAACCGACCGCTGCCCGTTGGCGACGTTACAATTTGTTGTGAGTGCGAGCAGCAGCTATTCGCGTCTACCAGGTCACCAAAGGTACCATCTTCGAAGGTTGCGGCGCGTATTAGCTCCGCTCTGAGGGCTGGCGGTCCGTATCCAAGAACAAGAAAGAGCACAAATACCACCGATGACGCGAGTCCATAGTTATAATCCTTCATCCTAACTCCTTTTTTGTCCCGCATCGCGGCAGAATTGCCGGGCATGCCAGCGTGTAACAATAAGCAATGATTATGCCAATGGTAAAACGGAAAAAGGATAAGATTTCTCGGTAGCCTCTGCCTGACCTGCAGGATTCTGGGACAAAGCTGACAATTTCTTCCTGCACTGTTTGGCGTTATACGCCAGCGATCAATTCGGATTCGCTCGAACGGGGAATCAGCTACAGGAAGGTTCTCCGGCTCCGGGCGATGCCACCGACCGGTCGGCGTGTCATGAAAGTCCTTTTTTATTTAGATCGCGTCATGCATTACCATGAATCAACGTTCCGGGCAATAGAAAAACGCCTTGAATATGAGGGAGGAAAATTTATTGTTGCCTCTGGCCAACCAGAATCCAACGGTCACGGTCGGGTTACACTTTCGAAACCCGTCGTTAAACACCATCTATTTCTGCCCTACCACGAGTGGGAATACGGTACGTACACGGTCCGGTGGCAACCGACACTGGCAAACATCGTGCGGAGATTTGAGCCTGGTGTGCTGATTGTCATGGGACATGTCGGCTGCCTGACATACTGGCGTTTCGGTTGGTTGAGGAAACAAATGGGGTTCAAATACGTAACCTGGCAATGTGGTTACGAATACAATCCCAGCCGGCTGAAACGCGTGTTGACCGACAGATTCTTGCGTCAATTCGACTATCATCTTGCCTATCACACGGAAGCAAAGCGCTATCTTCGAAGCCACGGAGTGGGCGAGTCGCGTATTACGGTCATGCACAACACCATTAACGAGCAGGAGATTGCTCTACTTCCTCGCGATGAGGCGCGTGGGATGGTCGCCGGCGAGTTGGGGCTTCCGCTAGACAGACCAATCGTTCTTTACGTGGGCGCGGTCCTTCCTGAGAAAAAATTAGATCGACTTATTGGTGCTGTTCGGCTTCTGAAACCGGGCGCGGTCTCGTTAGTCATTGTGGGCGATGGAGCTGCCCTGGCGAACCTAAAGTGCTTGGCTGCGGACCTCGAATACGTCAGATTTCCTGGACGTGTCCTAAAGGGTGTCGGCCGCTTCTTCGATGCCGCAGATATCTTCGTGCTCCCGGGAACTGGAGGTCTCGCGATCAACGAAGCCATGGCTCATGGCCTGCCGGTCATTACGGGGCTTGCAGATGGTAGCGCGGCAGATCTCATTACCGATGGCGTAAATGGCTATATCCTTCAGTCCGGTAATTCACAGGAAATTGCGATGCGCCTCGAAGCGCTGCTAGCCGACCCGCAAACCCACCGCGAAATGGGCAAAGTATCGCGAGAGCTTATTACGACGAAATATTCCTTTACCAATTTCATAGACCGCGTGATGAGCGGGCTGCATGCCGCCGTCGGGCAACCGCAAAAAATTGCGGATCCACGTCTTCTGGCGGAGCAAAGAAGTTACGAGCTCCAATAGAAAATTCCGTCACGACGAGCAAACCTCATCTTCCCTACCTTTAGTTCTGTTTCGCCAGCCCAAAGCGGTCCGGTGATCCGTTCCCGCGCATTCGAGACACAAAACTAAAAAGTTGGAGGTCCAAAATAATGACGCAGATTACACAGCCAGACATTGTTCCGCATTCCACTCAGTCGAACGCCGCCAGCCAGGCCAGTCTCACACCCGCTCATGGCGGAACTCTGGTAAACCTTCTTGTCACCCCTGAACGCGCCGCGGAGTTGCGCGCCGCGTCCCGCACGTGGCCCTCTTGGGACTTAACGGCGCGACAACTTTGCGATTTGGAGCTTTTGCTTAACGGCGGTTTTTCTCCTCTTACCGGCTTCATGACGCGCGCTGATTACGAATCGGTATGTGGCAACACCCGTCTTGCGAATGGAACGGTTTGGCCGATTCCGATCACACTGGATATTCCCGCTGAACTGGCCCGAACCCTCGAACCCGGGGCGATGCTGGCGCTTCGCGATCCGGAAGGCGTCAGGTTGGCGGCTCTTCACGTCGAGGAAGTTTGGGAGCCCGATCTCCATGCCGAAGCTGAAGCAATTTACGGCACAACCAACTCTGACCATCCGGGGGTGGCTTATCTACTGACGCGCACAAACACGACGTGCGTGGGCGGAAAACTGGAAGGTCTACAACTGCCCATGCGCTATGATTTTGGGTCGCTGCGGCAAACTCCAGCCGAGTTGCGCGCCCATTTTGCTCGCGCGGGATGGAACCGAATTGTCGCTTTTCAAACCCGCAATCCGATGCACCGGGCGCACTTCGAGCTCACTCTTCGAGCGTCGCGGGAAGAACGCGCAAATCTGCTCGTGCATCCAGTAGTGGGAATGACGAAACCTGGCGATGTGGATCACTACACGCGGGTAAGGTGTTACGAGGCTTTGATGTCGCATTATCCACCGGGCACCATGAAACTGGCTTTACTTCCGCTGGCGATGCGTATGGCGGGGCCGCGCGAGGCGGTATGGCATGCCATCATCCGAAAGAACCATGGCTGCACACATTTCATCGTCGGTCGTGATCATGCCGGGCCGGGGAGTGATAGCGGCGGTCGCCCCTTCTATGATCCCTATGCCGCCCAGCAGCTTCTGAACACCTATCAAAACGAAATAGGAATATGCATGGTACCGTTTAAAAACATGCAGTTTGTTCAAGAACTTGATGCGTACTTTCCCGAAGATGAGGTGCCGAATGGATCACCGACTCTGACTCTCTCCGGAACTCAGCTTAGAACGCGATTGGCCAAGGGCGACGGAATACCCGAATGGTTCACGTTCCCAGAGGTCGCGCGCCAGCTCGAATCTCGCCACCCCCCACGCCGCTTTCAGGGCTTCACGGTTTTTTTCACGGGACTTTCGGGATCGGGAAAATCGACGATTGCGAACGCGCTGATGGTCAAGTTTCTGGAAATGGGAACGCGGCCGGTTACTCTTCTCGACGGGGATCTTGTTAGAAAGCACTTAAGCTCCGAGCTGGGTTTTAGTAAAGAGCACAGAGATCTAAACATTCGCCGCATCGGATTTGTTGCATCGGAAATCACCAAGAACGGGGGCATCGCGATATGTGCTCCGATTGCTCCGTACGACGCCGTTCGGAAGGAGGTTCGCGCGATGGTCGAAAGCGGCGGAGGGTTCGCGTTGGTGTATTTGGCTACCTCTTTGGAGGTTTGCGAGTCACGGGATAGAAAAGGCCTCTACGCCAAAGCGCGGGCGGGCCTGCTCAACGAATTTACCGGCATTTCTGATCCTTATGAGGTTCCACAAGACGCTGACGTGATCATTGACACCGAACGGGTCACGCCGGAGGAGGCGGCTCAACAAATCATTCTTTACCTTGAGAAGGAGGGCTACGTCCACAGCAAGTTCGATTGACGGGATTAGGGAGTTCACGTATATCGCGACGGCGGTGGACATCCCTTAGAAAGAACCTCCATGCTTGATGAAAGTCTAGTTTTTTTTCTCGTCCTGGTCATGGGTGCGGCTGGGCAATTTTTGGATGGCACGCTCGGAATGGGTTTTGGCGTCTTCTCCGCCTCGATGATGCTGGCTGCCGGTTTTACACCCGTTACGGTGGTTTCTACGGTGAACATGGCAAAGGTCGTAACAGGGCTTTTCACAGCAGTCGCCCACTTCAAGGCCGATAATATACGACGCGCTTGGCTGTTGCCCCTCATTGTTCCCGGGGTGATCGGAGG
>JBOHVR010000720.1:0-6761 GCA_050735755.1 Binatia bacterium | reverse complement strand
GTCCAGGCTTCGGATCCTGTCGCGAAACCGCTGAAGGACGGGCTCGTACATTGTTGCAGCGTTGGGATATCACGAGGGCCTGTTTTCATTCAAGGCACGGAGAGGATACGTATCTTTGCTCTGGCAGTCTAACGGCTCGGCGCTGAGCGGCCGGCGCTCACCCGATCGCCTTGGTTTCGGCGGTTCATGCCGGACCGTTCAAGCGGCTTGTTAGACGGTGCGGTATTCGAGGGGCACTCCGCCGGATGGACGATGTACTTGGCCTCGAGGATCTGGCGCGCGATCGGCTCTCTCCGTGTCAGCTCGTACATCACGATGCTGGCGGAGACAGCGGCGTTGAGGCTAGCGACCGGTCCGAACTGTGGGATCGTCACGGTGGTTGCACATCGGCTCCGGAACGCCGGACTAAGGCCGCGGCCTTCGTTACCGATGACGATTGCCACCCGCTCGGGAAAGGGGAAATCGGGTAGTAAAGTCGGCGGCTGAGCAATCTCAATGGCGACGGGGACGACGCAGGCATCTCGACACCATTCAAAGAAGCTCGCCTCGTCCTTGAGGTATCTGAAGCCGCAGAGCTGTTCCAGGCGCCGCGAGAAGCTCTGAGCCCGCTTCTTGAACTGCCAGGGCTCGCTGCCAATGATCACGATGATTCGGGTTCCGCCGGAAAGTGTGATACGCACGACGGGCTTGGCGCTGAACCTCCGCAGGCAGTTCGCTGAACATCTTCCGGAACTGCGCCGTGGTGTGCGAGGTCACAATTTTTCGGGATTGAATTTTTCGGTCCGCCCAGCGCGGTGCTCTGCCAAAGCTTCGTCGGCGAGTTCCGCAAGTAGATCGTGCGATCCCGCAAAGAGTTCTTCCCAACGTCGCTCAGACGCAAGCTCCTCCAGCAAAACCCGGCCCAGTGCGTCCTGCTCAGCCTCGGGAAGTTTCGAAGCCTCATCAAAGGCCTTTTGGAGCAGTTTTGTCATCGGAACCTCTACACAGAAATATATCAAAAACCCCTATCCAAATCACTCTTGCAGCAAGACTCTTTTGCCCTAACGAATTGCCGCTGAGCCGCTACTAGGTAAGTAAGTCGGCATTAACATAATCTGTCATCGGCTCCAGCGGCGGGTTAGAGCGCACTCACGGCAGTTTGACATGTGTAAGTACATGCTTGTTATAGTGCTCCGCATACTTGGTGGCTTTACGTACAAGACGCGAGTGTTCTTCTTCTTCCAAGGTATCACTCGTTCCCTCAATAGGGCGAAGCCCGTAACGTTGTTGATAGGTAGGCCATTGCGACATTTCTACGCCTGGTATTGAGATGACGTAACCGTATACACCGACAAGTCTGTGGTCGTTTGATGCGAGGGCGTTCTGTGCGTCGACGATCGGATCGGCGTGCTCGACCCAACGCAACTTAGCCACAGATGCCGAGTCTTCTGAAACGCGGCAAGCAACAAGTGCGCCGAGCACCACGAGAAAAGGAAGAAGGTGTTTCGCCGAACGCATCTGTTGCGCTCTAACGCTTAGGATGAGCGACGCGTCTTTCGCGTTCGCTCGATCCGTTTGTTAGCCGTTCGGCGAGGCAAAACCGCGCGTCTCATTTCTTCCAAAGATAAAGTTTTGCCAGCGGCGAATTGCCGGCGTGACTTCGCAATTATTTCCAAAAACTCTGGATGCGAGCTCAGGACTAGGGATTCTCGATCCACATTCCTTAATGGAACAACGGCGGCTACAGGTTTATTGCGGTCGGTGACAACTACTATTTGATCATCCAATTCTTTCGCGTACTCGGCCAGCGACCGCGAGGCGCTTGTAAGCTTAATGGTTTTCATAGCTTGATCTCCCTACCAGCGATTCGAACAACATTTCCTTCTTTCTTCCCTATGGCGACAATGCGGACGACGCCAGGGTCGCCAGAAACCACTTCATAGAAGACCCGGAGTTTTCCGATTCGTAGCTCCCAGGGAGCAACAGGATTCGGACGCAACGGTTTTCGATTCCGTGTTTCCACTAACGGTTCGTGTAAGAGCTGTCGCTCGAGTGCTTCCAACGCCGTCGATCGTTCTCGCGCCGTCAATGCCTCCAAATGCTGTCTTACATCGGCCGCGAACTTGATGTCGAACGGCATTGCCTATCTTAGCAGAAGTAAGGGCGAGTTCTCTATACGAGGAACAGAACCGGCAAAGTTTCGGCTGCTATCCTTGCGGCTAACGCGTTGGTGAACGGCGGGCCGCGATCATCGGTTGGCGACGCTCCTGAGTTTGCGGCCCGTCCGTTCGACCTAGAGTTAGAAAGCGTTACTTCGCCCGACGAGCAGCGTCGAGGGCAATGCCGACAAAAAGAAGCACAACGGCAAGCATAATGACGCCGGCGAGAACTTCCATGGCTATAACCTCCCGATCTGTTCGATGCGGCGCTCAATTTGACGATGTAAAACGAAGATACCGAAGCCAAGCACGACGACACAGACGGCGGCAAAGGACCACAACGCGGGATGTGAGGTGCCTGCCGTCGAAATAAGCCAACCGACCAAGCTGATTTCCGTCACGACCATGATGCCCTGCCAGAACTTGAGGTAGGCGATCTGTTCTTTGAGGCGATCGAGTTCAGACACAGCGGTTCGAGTCCCTCAACGTTGAAAGTATACACCAGCACACACACGCTTTCTAACGCCTGGCGGCTGAGCGGCCGGCGGCGACCGGGCGTTTGGCATGTGCAGGCAGCTTTCGGCCGCGCTCCAGCCGCTTGTTAGTTGGCGGTGCTTCGAGCCACATAGCGTTTAAGTCACGTTCCCGTGGAAGTAACTTCGCTCGCCTTTCCATTGGGCGAACAAGGCGAATGATGTCATACCAGACTTCCTCGGGCTGACACTCTACACCAAGGTGCATCAGTTCGCGGACGCCCACAAACTGGAATCCAACCCTGACTCCATCACGAGTACGAAAAGTAAAATACCGCCGCCGCGCGTGCCGTTTCGCAAGGCGTAGAGCCTCTTTCGCGGAGCGTGCGCGGATGAGGATTGTCGACTCCTCGCACAAGCGCCGCTCGCCCCGAAGGCGAGGGTTTAGCGCCTCATACTGATACAGAAGCTTGGCTGCGTACCTCTTACTAGTCACGCGGCGACCCTTCTTCGTCATTCTGCCTCGGGTGTCCGGCCGGCTAACGCCACCCGCTCACCCGACGCGGCCAGACTCTGGCCTTGAGCCCTCATTCAGAACTGTAGCAAGGTCGCGGTCGGGTGCAGTGGGTTTGTTAGGCTGCGACATTTAAGCCGCAGGTTTCCATTGAAGAGCCAGCCGCTTTCGACTTGCGGCGCATTCACGCAAATACAGGTTAATAAGCGTTCGGGAGGGAATCCCCGTCTCTTCAGACAGTTCCTCGAAATAGTTAACCGTCCGCTCATCAAGCCGAAGCGTGACTTCTTTCTTCAGCCGTTTAGCGTAGGGATTCGGTTTGGCCTGGGAAAAGTCGTAATGTTTTCTCATTGTCTCCACCGTCTGCTGTATTGGGCCCGCTCTGACCGGTCTGCCTTGCGGGCCGAAATGAGGCGAATCAATTCATCTTGCTCACGATAGGTGTGGCATACAACCAACAACCGTAGCGTAGCACTCAAGCCCAGAAGAATAAATCGGCCTTCGTCCTCCGAGTGCTCTGGGTCGGCCATCAAGAGACCGTGCTCGTCTGCAAAGGCCGTTTCCGCTTCCTCAAATGAAACCTTGTGGCGTCGTCGGTTCTCTCGGTTCTTCTTCGGATCCCACTCGAAACGCAGTTCTGCCATCGGCGAGCAGTATACCGATGATGACCCTTCAACGCTAACCGAGACAGCCTAACGGTCGGCGTGACGCGCGCGCCCGCGTCGCTGTCCACGCCATTGTTAGGGAGCATCATTTGAGTGGGGCAACAGCTACGCCGCGTAAGCCGGTCCTCTCGATGGCCGCTTTGACCACACCCTCGGACTTCGCGTCTTCGATGAACTGGCGCCCGTACGCGGCGCCAGAGCCCCGTCCCTTCGGCATCGCCATCGCGTGCGGGTCGATGCCCGGCCGACCCTCGAGAACTCGAGAACCAGGCAATTGATTGGACATTTCGAACAGGACTGGCTTGATGCTGCCCATTACGTCTGCTTTCCCCGATTTCAGCGCTTCCAATGCGCCAGGATTGCTTGATGCTCGGACCACCACGACATTTTTTAGCGTGCGCGAAAAAAAACTATCCGGGCCGGACTTCTCTTGCACGGCAATTCGAATCCCGGGCTGATCCACATCAGCCATTTTTGAGATGGCAGAACCGGCCGGGATGAGGTAGCCGAATTCGACTTCGACGTGCAGCGCGGTGAAATCCCACTCCTCTGCCCGTGCGGGACTAAACCCGACAAACGCCACGTCCCAAGCCCCAGATTTCCCGCTGTCGAGAAGAGCTCCGACGGATGGGTACAGAACGGGCTCAAACGGAACCCCTACACGCCGGGCCAACTCATTTCCGAGGTCAAATCCTACCCCCCTCATCGCCCCCGACGCGGAGTCCTGTATTACATTCAAGGGATTGGCAAGCTGGAGCGCAACGCGAAGCTTGCCGGTTGGAGCCAAAGCCTGTCGCGCTTCCGGTGTCGGGGCGGTACTGATACCCGCACAGCCCATCATCGGCAGTCCAAATATTGCAGTCATCAGCCAATGAGTCGTTCGCATAGCTTCCTCCTTGAAGGTACCATTGCTCTCTAACGTGACGCTCAGCCGACGCGCTTTTCAGCGATCGGTCTGAAGCGGCTTTGTTAGGCCCAAATTTAAATGGTCCCTTTTCTTTGCCTGTACTCTAGACCGCTGCGATCGCCTCGACCTCCAGCCGGATCTCTGGCGACACGAGCTGCTTGACCACGAGCAGCGTGTTGGGCGGCAGGGGCTTGCCTCCAAAGAGCTGCGGGTAGAATTCGCCGCGCAGGCGATGGAAGATCGGCAGATCAACCTCGCGACTCAACAGGGTCCGCACGGAGATGATGTTCTCCATCTTCCCGCCCGCAGCCTCTACGGTAGCCTTCAGGTTCCTGAATACCTGGTGGAATTGGTCGGCAAAGTCGTCGCTGACCACGTTGCCTTGCTTGTCCAGCGGGACCTGGCCAGCGATGATGACCAAGCGATCAAAGGTCTTGAGGTCAACGAGGTCAACGCTGAAGGCCAGCGAGTAAATCGGCATGCCCGCGTAGTCCCGGCCCATCGGCTCGTGAACCTCCGGGGACTGCACTACCTCATACTTCATCGGTCTCCCTCCCTTTTATGGATTTTTTCTTAATCTCTGGAAGCCTCAGGGGGCTTATGAACATCGTGTGGGACCAACATCAATGACAGGGGCAATGTCTTCGGCGGTTTGGGACCTTCCTGCAACGGCATGAATACATCAAGCTGCATACCCGCCATCATGGCGAAAGTTGCATCAGCGGCAAATCTCAGCTTGTTTGCGGTCTCAGGTCGAGGGACTGGAGGTTTCCATGGCGACATCTCCCAAATCGTATACTCCCCGGCTCAGCTAAAGTTCAAGGCTGCCTGTGACAGTAACGCCTAACGCCGGAGGCTGAGCGGACGGGGCCAGCGAGCATAGCGAGCTGCGCCCGTAGATCCGTCTCAAGCCGATTGTTAGGCCCTGAGTGGATATCAGACTCGCGCTCCGTTTGCCTGGTGTGGGTTATTCCCGCCAGCGACACCACCTCGCGGACGCCAACGCTAAAATGCCGTGTGTTTTTCTATCGGCTTGAACCGTCTCATTTCGTCCCCACGCCAACCACGGCCTCCCCCGGTAGCGCGACGCCATCATGGCTCACGAACTCGTCCAGCGCCAGCTCGATCTCGCGGAGCGCGCGAGCGCGATCGGCGTCGCTCAGCTTGGCCAGAAGGTTGCGCGTGGCCATTTGGGTCTCCGTGAGATGATGAAACGCCTCCGCGCGCGAGGCATATCGGCGTGTAGCGTCAACAGTGTGCTCCGCCACGTGACGGAAGCCGGCGGCTGTGAAACACCCGGTTAGCAGGCCGCGATCGCCGAGGGCGAACCTCCCGGGCTCCGAGCGCTCTGGCACAGGCAACCGACCCACGCGGCGGATGATTGACATCGGGACCATCGCCCAGGGGTTGTGCTCCATGGCGCCATGGACCAGCACCGCGAACTTCCCACCCGGCTTGAGAACGCGCCAAACGCCCTCAAACACGGCACTGGGGTCGGGCACGAGCATCACACCGAGGCGCGAGATGACCGCATCGAACGACGCAGACTCCAGCTCCAAGTGCTGCGCGTCCATGGCCCGGGTTTCCACGATTTCGATCCCAGCGGCCCAGGCGCTGGCAGCAGCTTCTTCCAGCATATGTATAGCGAGGTCGATCGCCAGCAGGCGACCGGTCGTGCCAAGGCGCTGGACCGCCAGCAGCGATTGCTCGCCGGTGCCCGCCGCCACGTCCAGCACGCGGCTCCCCTCCCGAAGATTCGCAAGGTCGAGCATTAGCTCGGTTGCCGGTCCGAGGAACTGCTCCCGCTGCGCTGCCCCCTGCCGCCAAAGGACGGATGCATCCGCCGAGGCGAAGGACCCTTGGGGATCGTGTTCACCGCTCGCTTGCGTGCTCATGATTGCTCCCTTCCTCAAAGTTTCACTGACCCGTCCCACGCCGACGTGTAGGAAATTCAAACGCTCTTTTTCCAATGACCACGGTTGCTTCCGCCGGGGCATACCTGCTGTCCAGTCCGGTGGAACTTGGGCCTAACGCCGGGCATCAGCGGCTCGCGTCCTCGGGAGA
>JBOHVR010000719.1:0-3424 GCA_050735755.1 Binatia bacterium | reverse complement strand
CCGTCGAAGGACTCCGAAAGGGTTTTTCAACCTGCTAGGCCCTATTCTAGCCCGTAAAGACGCTCGCAGTTGTCCCACAAAATTTTCTTCTTGCTTTTTGGACTCACGTTTTCGAGCTCCAGAAACTCATCAATGGCATGGGGAAAATCCGAGTCCCCATGCGGGTAGTCGGTCGAATAAACGATGTTACGATCTCCCAACAGTTCCAAAGTCATGGGCAACTCTTTCTCCACCTCGGTCGAAATCCAGCATTGGTGCGTGAAGTACTCACTTGGTTTCATCTTTAGCACCCGGTTACGTGACTTTTCCATGGCACGGTCCATGCGGTGCAGCCAAAAGGGCAACCAGCCGCTGTAGCATTCCAGAAATGCCAATCTTAGTCGCGAATGCCGTTCCAAAACACCGCCGCAAATGACGTCCGCCATGGCGATCATGTTTTCCATTGGATGGCCGCAAATATGGCGGAGAAGCAAATTATCGCCAAAGCGATCACCGGCCTGCGGCAACTCGCCGCTCGCCGCCGCTGAATGAAATCCCAGCGGAACGCCCAGCTCCTCCAGGGCCGTCCAAAGGGTGTCAAAGTAACGCGAGTGCCAGGCGAGCGAACGAAGAGGTTCGGGCCGGGCAAAAACTCCCACAAAGCCCAACTCGGTCACCGCGCGCCGCGCTTCTCTTACCGCCTCAGTCACATCATGCAACGAAATCATGGCGGCGCCTTTAAGGCGCTGAGGATCCGTCTGACAGAAGTCATAAAGCCAGTTGTTATAGGCGCGTGCGATTGCGGCAGCCAGTTGAGGATTCATCTCCTCGCGCATCATGATGCCCAGCCCGATCGAGGGATAGAGAACCGCGACATCTAGTCCCTCCCGATCCATCGCTCTTAACTGTGAGTTCGCATCGAAGCCCGACTCGCGAGCATTGCTAATCTCATGATCAATACGCGTGGCATCGAATATGCCGCCCCGATACGTCGCCGGATACCCTTGCAAGATCTTTCCATCCAGGAGAACCATGGCAGAACTGCGCGTTGGCGAACTGAGAATCTTCGGTGCCTGAGCCCGCCATTCGGGTTCCATGTATTTTTCCCAGAGATCGACGGGCTCGCGGAGATGCATATCCGAGTCCATGATTTTGAGACCTTGCTTCACCCCGTAAAGCTCCGTGTCTTTGGCTAAGTACCTCTGGCGTGGTGGAACTAAAGTTCGTGCAAATTCACTGGCCCATTTGGTCATTCCGCGCAAGCGGCTGAAATGTCGGCGAGAATTCTAATGTCATCTCGGCGAAATCTCCGCTTGCCTCTCTTTGGCAAATTTTGCCGAACAGGGCCAAACAAATTTCGCCAGCACTCCTCGACGCGTCCGCAAGAAAATGGAGTTCACAGCTTAAAAACTTGTCCCACTCCCTTTTCGATGGCTTTCCGGAGCACGAGCGCGCCCAAAGCAACATCGGCCACCCCCTGCCCCGCATTGTTTTTGAACATCGTGATCTGATCCGGCCTGGTCCGGCCGTTTGCCCGGCCGGCCAAGAGGACGCCCAGCTCAATCAGTTGCTCCCGGCGCAGAATCCCGTCCTGGATAGGATCGAAAATGTCGCCCTGTTCATCCTGAATCGCCTGCTCTACCGAAGCAATACCGATAATGTCCGTCCGTCGCAATGTGGTGTCGTCAATCTCACGGCGCTTGGCCTTGGTAAAGCCCCCTTTGACGAGGCCAACGTTGCTCCCGACGATGCTCGTCACATGAACGCCACGCCCCAGCCAGGCGCCGTCAAACACCGGAACGCTCGAATTCGTTGCCGTCAAGAGGATATCGACGTTCCGCACCGTTTCCTGCGGCGTTTCCACCACATTGATCTGGCAGCCGATGATGGGCGCCATCTCCGCAGCGAACCTTTCACGATTGGCGGCTGTACGGCTGTAGACTTTCACTTCCTTGATGCGCCGAATCTTGCACAACGCAACAAGATGGTTCCGCGCCTGGCCGCCGCAGCCGAGGATGCCGATTCGCTCCGCGTCCGCGCGCGCAAGCGCGTCTGTTCCCACCGCACTCGTGGCCGCCGTCCGGAGTCCCGTGACCGCAAGGTTCTCAGGAAGTTCGCTACAGGTTATCTCCCCAATGACGATGCCCTTCAGCTCGCCCTCGGCAGCGTCATAAATGACAATCACCGGATGGTTCAGCCGCGGATATTCCTGGTGCTCGCTCAAAGGTTTTACCCACTCGCAGTGAGTCATGAGTCCGGTGACGCCGGCCGCGGGCACGCCGCCCTGATGAACGCTAACCCGTACGCCCGTCGGGATGTGAATCCGTCGCCGCGGGGCATTAATCTGCGGGTCTTTGCCCCATTCCACGAAGCCGAGCCGTACGGCTTCGATGGCCTCCTCCATGGAGACGATGCCTCTGAGCTCCGTAGGACCGATCAGCCGTGGCTCAATCATGGACCCTCTTGGACCTTCTGGTGCTGGACCCAAGTGACCGCAAAGTTTAGTCCCGAATGTCCTGGAGCAGCCATTCCGTCGGGATCTCGTGACCTAAACATTTTCCCTTGGCCAGCTCGAACACTTTTCCGGCCACCGAAAAGAATTGAAGCCCTTGAACGTTCCCTCGCTCCGAATAGGTAACTTGCTCAGGTGAAGCTCGACCCTTGCGTTTTTCACTCAAGAGGTCGGCCAGCAGAACCGCGCGCCCCTCGGCAATCGCACCGTGGGCGCGCTTGCCAGCCCTCTTCATTCTCATGTTATCTTCAGCAGCCGGCATCGCCCCATAGGTCAGATATTCATCGGCAAGACCGAATTGAGGCAAACCCCACGGTGCCGGCGCGTTTCCCAAGCGCAGCGAAACGTCGATTCTTTTCAGCGTGTCTTCATCCGGCTTGCCGCCAATACAGGTGATGTGGGTGCCTTCCTCAAGCCATTTACCCACAATGATCGGGACAGCCGAATCCGTGCAACCCGCGATGATATGAGCGCCTTTATAAACATCCCGCGGATGGTCCAAAGCCACGGCCTCGATTCCGAATTTAGTCCCCATTTCGTCGGCGAATTGTTCTCTGTGTTCCTTCGTCGGGCTGTAAACTTGAACCCGCTTGATCTTGCGCACCAACGTAAAGGCATCCATGTGGGAGCGCGCCATTCCGCCGGAGCCGAGCATGCCCACCACCTGCGCATCCTCGCGCGCCATGTATTTCACGCCGATTCCCGAGTCGGCGCCCACGCGCATGTGCTGCAGGTAACCATCGTTCAACAACGCTACGGGCTCGCCGTTTTGAATATTCACAAGCAGAATCAAGCCGCAGAACTTACCGGGCTCAACGCAATACTTTTCCTGTGTTCGCGCGCCTTCGTATTCCTGCTCATAGATGACGTCCGATTTCATGCGAATCGCGAAATAACCCGACATCGATCCGCCTTCCATCGTCCCCCATTGAT
>JBOHVR010000718.1:0-7678 GCA_050735755.1 Binatia bacterium | reverse complement strand
CACCAGGGGAGTGAGCGAGCCTCTCTCAGCCTTGAGAGCCGTCAACCCTTGGATATTCCTGATAATGACATCGAAGAGTGGTTTGCCTCGGACGCGCGCAAACGTATCCGGCGTGGCAGCGTCAAGGGAAAGTCGGATTTCGTCGAGCCCGGACTCGATGAGTGCTTCGCGCCAGCGCTTGTTGATGAGCGTGCCATTGGAATTGAACAGAACGTAGATCCCTTTCTCCTTAAACCAAAGGATGATCTTGGGAAGCTCTCGATTGAGCAGCGGCTCTCCAACGCCGTGCAGCACCACACGTTTAACCGTCGTGAATTGGGACACCAGATATTTGACCTGTTCAAGAGTCAGAGATGCGGCTTGTTCTACTTTGCCGTAGGTGATCGGACATGTTTTGCATGCAAGGTTACACTCATTGCTCACCTCGAGGTAAAGACAGACTGGGTCCTGAGGTGCTGTGGCGCTGCGGCTCGCGGGGTCAACCGCTTGAAAGTAAGCGATATCGGTTTCTTGCGTCGTGCTCTTCACGATTTTTTAACCTTACCTTTTGACTTTTGCTTTCTGGTTCGCTCCCACGGAGCGTTCTTTTAAGCTCAGGTTGAGCCTTTCAGACAAACCTGGCAGGCGGCGTGCTTTTCCTGGAGGCCAACCACCTTGCGGCGCGCCTCCGGACTCAAAGCCTGATCCAACGTATCGCCTAATTTTGCGTGCGGCTCTTTCACCAGAACAGGACAGGGATAAAAGGCGCCTTCAGAATAAGTAACCCCCCTATCACACATCAGATCCGCCTGTGTTTCACCCTTGCCTGCAGGGATCTCCCGAGAAGGTTGCAGCCCGTTCTCCTTAGCGGCTCCGAGCTCGTATAAAAGTATATATTTGACGTCAGCCCCTCTGGTTTCAGCCAGCGCTTCAATGGCATGGAGCCCGTCCTCGTTCATTTCTATCGGTGTTACCGCCAAGGTGACCGGCACGCCGTTCCCTCGCAGAATGTCCACCGCTTTAAGCACCCTCTGGTAGAGTCCCGCGCCGTAAATCGAATCATTGATCTTTGCATCCGCCGATTCCAGCGAGACTTGAACCTTGCTCAGATGAGACAGCTTTGCCAAACGCTCGGCACTCTCTTTTTGTATCCGAGTTCCATTGGTCATGAGCTGGAACGAGTAGCCTCGTCGATCGACCGTTTCCAAAAAATCATAGAGTTCAGGGTGCAAGGTTGGCTCGCCGCCAGTAAACAGAAAATGCGGTTTTGCGCCTACGGTCTCTATCTGTGCCAATAGTCCGGCCAGCTCACCGGCCGAGACGCGGTAAGGATTGCGCGTTCTTGGCGACGCGGCGTAAAGACAATGGGCGCAGGCTAGATTGCAAGTCTCGGGCGCGACAGGAAAAACCCAAAATTCCTTTAGGACCTCGGATGCAGTTTGCCAGCTCAAGACGGATTTTGTTCTTTTCTCAAGCGGCGCTCTAAGAGTTGCAGGCGCCTTCTGCGCGACTAGCGTAACGACATAAGCGTCGCGGTTGCGCGTCCGCTTATTCTGGGAGGTCTCCAGGATTTCTATGCGGGTGAATCCAGCGTCTATGAATTTGGTCAGAAAAGACTTTTCTGACAGGGCGCCGGCAATTCACTTGAACCAGTCGTCTTCGTTGAGGCGCTCTTCTGAGCTGGGTTCCTGATAAAGGACAATCTCGGAGCAGAGCACGTGACCCTTGGGCTTTAGAACCCGATGGATCTCGGCCAGTATTTTCTCCTTCTCCGGGGAAAGATTAAAGATCCCGTTGCTGATGACCCACTCCACTGAGTTATCACGGACCGGAAGCTCCTCCGCCGCAGCCTGCGTATAGTAAACGTGCGAAAGCTCCAGTTCGCCGAGCGAGCGCGCCGCCCTTTGAACCATGTTGAGCGAGAGATCGACGCCAATAACCTTTGTTGAAGCGCCGAGTCTCTTGGCGAGCAACGCGGTGTCGAGTCCTCCACCAGATCCGAGCTCTAAGATGGTTTCCCCTGGAGTAAAGTTCTCGAAACGGGCGAGGAAAGATGAGACGCCGGTAAAGGCTTCTGTCATTCTTTCCGGAAGGCCATGAATCCTTTGGGCGGGATAACCAAGGTCGAGCGCATACCCGCGACCGACTCTGAATTTGTATTTTAAGTTCGGACCTAGCGCGACTTCGGAGTACTTGCAGCGAACCAGCTCCCTAATCTCTGCGGGAGAATAATCGCGAATAGTTTTGGGGGTTGCTTCCATCACATACTCTCCCCTGCAACTAAGATTATATGTAGAGATCAGCCACACTCCGTCAAGCTCCTTCTGAATAACCTTCTACCATGCCTTAAAGTTCCTTAAAATATACGGCCACGTATTTACCGGGGACTTCCATGCCTCAATAACCGGGACTATGATCGAGGTTATGGCGCGGGTCTACCGCTATCTTATTCTGTTCTTGCTGGCTTCTGGTCTCTTGTGGCCGACGGGACCGTGGAGCAAAATCGGTTTGTTTTTCCACGTCCCGATCGGCCAGTAGCGCCGATTGTTTCGCCGGCGTATTCGGATGAGAAGGCGCGAGACTCGAAGGGCGAGGCAGAGCGGGTTATGGACCGCCTTGGAATTAGGGCCGGCTTGAGGGTTGCTGATATCGGCGCGGGTGAGGGCTATTACACGGTCCGGCTCGCGCGGCGTCTTGGTCCTTCGGCCACTGTCTACGCTGAAGATGTAAAAGCGGACTACCTTAAACGGCTGGAGGCGCGACTTAAAAAGGAGGGAATTTGTGGCGTCAGTTTAGTGCTTGGGATGCCAAACAATCCCAAGCTGATGCCGAATTCCGTTGATGTCGCGCTTTTATCACACGTTTACCACGAGATTGAAAATCCTTATGAATTTCTCTATCGGCTTAGACCTGCCCTCGCAGCTGATGCGCGCGTCGCCATCATCGATGTCGATCGACCGACTCAGGATCATGGAACCCCGCCGGCCCTTCTGCGCTGCGAGCTGGAGGCCGTTGGTTACCAGCAGATCGATTTTATCTCGCTTGCTCCAGCCGACGGATATCTGACGATTTTCGTGCCACCTCCGGAGCTGCCGCGGGTTTCATCAATCAAACCCTGCAAAAAATAAAGCTATAGGAAATCTATTGTCCTGTATAATCCTGTATCAAAAATTCTTCGACAAATCCGGTGGCCCGTTTTCGTCATTCCCGCGCAGGCGGGAATCCAGATTCCTTTGTATTTCCTGGATTCCGGCTCTCGCGTCCTGCTGGCCGCTCGGCCGGAATGACGGCAGAATTAGGTAGCGAATTTCTGAAACACCACACTATGAGGAAGGCTAACAAAATGAAGAGACCTCTGATCGTAATCAGAATCCTACTTTTGTCTGCATTGGTCTTCACTTCAAAAGCGGCTTGGGCTGATCATGGGGCAGGTGTGCCAATTGCCCAGTATGCGCCTCGCAACCAAAACGAAACCGAAATCGTGCGCCTTATCAGAACTGTTGGGCAGGGTTGGGAACGCAAAGATATCGACCAGGTCATGTCCGCCTATGGGCCCGATGCGCTCCAGCGCGCCTGGAACAACCCGAGCGTTATGATCGATTATGCCGGCATCCGAGCCGAGGCTCTAGGAGCTTTTCGCGACCCCAAGGTTGGACAGATCCGCTTTGAGGATTGGATCCATCGAATTTACATCGTGAATAACTCGGCGCTCGTCGAGATCAATCAGAAGTTTCATGGCTGGGGAGGTGACCACTACTATCGTGATTTCTGGATGTTCGGGCGCCGCGACAGGCGGTGGTGGTTGGTGCGCTACGATTACGAGCCGCAGCCGCCATTTGACCGCCGTTAACTTGCGGCGCTAAATCCTTTTCATGTGGGCGGCATGAAGAACGGCAATGACTGTCATGCTGTCCAGAATCTCGCTGGCAACAACCATTTGAACAACTTTTTCAAAGGGAAACGGTTGCACCTCGATGAACTCGGTTTCATCGGAGTCGAGCTTGAGCTCTGCCAGATCCTCTCCAATAAAGAGGTGAGCGGTCTCGTCCATGACACTTTTGCTGGTGTGATACGATGAGACCCATTTGAGGCGACCCGCCCGGTAGCCAACCTCTTCTCCTAATTCTCTCTGCGCGGCCTCTTCGATGCTCTCCCCGGTATGAACCCCTCCAGTAGGCATCTCCCAAGTGACCCGCTTCGCTACGTAGCGATACTGCTTGACGAGGAGGACCGTCCTTGGATCGATGAACGGCAGCACGCCGACACAATCGCCGCAGGTAACCACTCCGTAAATGCTTGTGCCTCCGTTCGGAAGCTCGACTTGGTCCTCTCGGAGCGAAAGCCACCGGTTCCTGTAAACTGGACGGCTCGATAAGGTCCTCCAAGGGGCCTCTGCAAGATTTTTCCTGGCATCCATCCCTATCTCCTCAATGCTAAAGCTTCGTTTGCTTCTTAGAATCCCTTTGGCCACAAGAGCAGGCACAAATGCTAGGCGGAACCGCACGGATGTGCGGCTTTACTTACTCCTTTGAAAATAGATTACTGTTTTTCCTTCTCGTTGCAGCACTAGGAACCGTCGCGCTGATTTCGTACCGGCAGTGTGACTTTTCCGGAATACTCCGCAGCTGCGCGACTATCTTCTCGGCCTCGCCGCGCGAGTAAAACAGACCGACGGTGCTGACTTCACCATTGGGGTGTATTTCGTTGACGTAGAGTTTTTCCATACAACACCTACCAGGATTTCGGCGTCTTATAGCCGACCTGCTTCCGCTGCTTCATGAATGCTTTGTAGGTTTCCGGATGGGACTTCACGCTGTATGGACAGACATCGACGCACAGGTGGCAATACTCATCGCGTAGGCGCGAATAGGGATAGCACTTCTCCAAATCGATGAGCCAGCGTTTGATGCCGTGAGTCATGACATAGTCTTTAGGAATGGCGTCGCCGGGACAGTTGAGCTGGCAGACATTGCAGTTCATGCAGAAGTTCTGCACGCCGAATTCTCGGGGTTTGTCCTCCGTTAGGGGCAAATCGGTAGTGACGAAGCCGGGGCGAAAGCTGGCGCCGTATTTCTCGTTGATCAGACTACCGTGGCGCCCGAGCTCTCCGAAACCCACCTGATAAAAAATGGGAATTGCCTGGACGGCGCTCCCGCCGTTATGGTGCGCCAGCGCCGGATAGCCGAGGTTGCGCACGTAAGCGGCGAGCTCTGTCGCGATCTCCGTGCACTTGGCATAGGTTCGCATGGCTTCTTCTTCCACTGCGTTGGCGCCTTGGACTACTTTTTCGTAGTCTTCCGCCACGCAGGCGACGATGACAAACTCATGGGGCACATCCTCGCCAAGATCGATCATATGGGGTTGTAGCCGGCAGGTTCCTACCATCGTGGCTCCCAGTTCCATGGCTTTGACTTTGATCTGTTTCGTCATCTCCGCTGGATCGCTGACTTCGACCCGTTGTGGATTGACCGGACCATCACGAAATTTTGCCAGCTTCACCCAGCTATCGCGGTACGCTTGAATCTTCGGCGTCGCGGCCGTGTAGTGGCGTGCGGTCTCCAGTCCCATGGCATGGACCATCGAGGCTAGAACAGGATCGGCCATTCCTTGCTCGCGTCGAGGAGTTGTTCCCCGCATAAAATCCCCTTCTCGTAGACTCCCGCCGTTTTTCCTACCTCAAAGCTATCTTGGTTTGATGTGTCGGTCGCGATGATTTCCTTCTGCAGCAAGATATTGCCGTCCGCGTAGTAACGACACAAAGGGTCATTCTCCAGAGCCCTCTGAATGGCTTTCTCCGAGAGGGCCTGAAGACGCCCGCCGAGTGAGATTTCACGTACCAGCCGTTGCTTTCTCAGGCTACCGCTTTCCGCCGCCGACTGCACCTCTGCTTTTCCACCCGAGCGACCGGTTGCTACTAATCACGACCTCAAGTTCACCCGACAACAATTGCACGGGCGCTACGATTTTGCGAATTGTGGCCACGAGGGAAGCCGCCAGCCCCCCGTTGGTTAGATGAACGGGAAGAGGGCACCAACCGAAGGTGTGACCGGCAAGTGTGTTCCAACGCAGCGGACGTTTCTTCGTCTCGCAGGAGAAGTAGAGCTTGACTTCCCCTTCGTTGAAAACATCTTCGATTGCCTCCTGCGTGCCAGGGACATATTGCGCTTCAACAGTTCCCGGTACCAAGACTTGGCTTAGGTCCAGCGGTGACGGAACCACATTATTCAAACTTGAGGTAGCCGGGCCGGGAGCAAATTCGATATGGTCTTCGAACTCCAGTACCTGTTTTGTGAACTCTTGCCCGCGCGGGCAATAGTCAACCGTACGCTCCAGTCGTTTGAGAGCTCTTGTTCATTAAATGACCCCCGGAGTGTCACTGTCTCCTTCACGCCAAAGCGTGTTGTTCCGCCGAAGTCGCCTTTCCGGACCTGCAGCCGGGTACTAATGTTTTCGAGTGGAATCTGGCCGCGGTGAGCGACGCCCACCGTAGTAACAACCGTTCAAGTAGCCCAGCCGGCTAGCGCCAGGTAAATGGGAGGTGGACCAAGCATCTCCGTTGAGCCAACAAACACATCAGTAATAAACGACCAAGGTCCCTGCTTTAGCCGACCCTCTGTCCACATCACAACCTGGATGCCTCCGCCTTCAAGCGGCCGTGCGAGAGCGCAGCGGGTGGCTTCCTGAGAGCTTGAGGGTCCTTTTGCGCTAACGATAGTCATGCTCTGTCAGCCTATGGAATTTTCCGCAGTTCTTGCAAGATTTGTTCATTAGTGGGCCGTTTTTTATAATCGACCTCGACAAACTTCCAGCGCACGACCCCCTGTTTGTCGATGACATAGGTGGCAGGGTGCGGCCATCCCTTCCCGTCCGGATTAAGAATGCCGTAACGGTCTATGACTTTGTGATTTCTGTCTTCAAGCATGGGAAAATCAAAATCTCCTGGAAATTTCGCTTTGAGCTTCTCGACAAACTTCTTTGAATCATCGTGGCTGTCAATGCTCACAGTCAGGATCTGCACTTCCCCCTTTTCTTTCTTGGTCAACAGGTCTTTCAGCTTCCCGAGCTGATCCGTGCAGTACGGTCACCAATGGCCCCGGTAGAAGACCAACACCACGTTTTTGTTGCCTCTGAAATCGGAGAGTGAGGTTCTCTTTCCATCCATGTTCTCGAGAGTAAAGTCAGGCGCCGTATCACCTACCTTGACTCTTTCAAGGTCGGTGGGGTTCAGATTGGCACCATCTTTGGGACCTAATTGCGCGTAGGCGAACGAAATAAAGAAGGCGAGAAAAATAATTGTTGTCGCGAAACGAATTTGCAGCATGGATCCTCCCTGATACTCGATGAAACTCTCTTTATCCCTCTTTGGTTCCCGTTATCCAGCCCCTGCTCTGTTGCATGTAAGTAGGGAAGGCTCGATGATAAGGAGAGACACATCTTGCACCGGAGTCTCTCATGCTCCTGTCCTGTCTCTTAGCTGAGCCAAGACAGCCTGGACTGCCCGTGTTACGTCACCCAGACAACAAGTGCCCGCCGGGTTTTTAACCTCACAGGCACACCGCCCCGCTTTGACTTCTTGTGTAATCATTTGTTGTGCTGTGGAATGGCCCTTGGTTTGGATTTCCGCCGTAATGCTCGCAACCGTATGGTTGAAACAATAGCAGACAGGGCCCTCGTAGTTCCGCTCCTTGAAGTTAACGGG
>JBOHVR010000717.1:0-5931 GCA_050735755.1 Binatia bacterium | reverse complement strand
GGGGTCCTTGTGGTTGCGGGCAAGGGAAATAACGGCGGTGACGGTTTTGTGGTCGCGCGGCTGCTTAAAAAAAAGAGGGTTCCGTGCGAGGTCGTTCTGCTCGGAAGAAAAGAGGAGCTGGCGCGTGATGCAGCGGTCAATCTACAGGCTTACGTCAAATCGCGCGGAAAATTATTCGAAATGACGGATGGCTCGGTAGCCGGCTTGAGCGCGCGGCTAGCCGGCAAGCAACTCGTGGTCGATGCCATTCTTGGAACCGGTTTAAGCAAGGTCGTCGGAGGCGTTTACGCTGAGGCCATTGAACTCATCAATGCGAGCGGATTGCCGGTCGTTGCGGTCGATATTCCCTCGGGACTTGATTCGGACACAGGCCGGCCGCTGGGAACGGCGATTCAAGCGGAGATGACGGTCACTTTTGGCTATCCTAAATTGGGCCAGGTGATTTATCCCGGGCTTGAATACGTCGGCGAATTGGTCGTCGCAGATATTGGAATTTCACCGGCGGCGGTGACAGAGGTAAACCCGCAGACGAAAATCTTGCAGGAGCAAGATATGAGATGGCTGGTGCCTTTGCGCGAGCCCGATTCACACAAGGGGACCTACGGCCATCTTCTGGTTCTCGCCGGGTCTCGAGGCAAGACCGGAGCAGCCTCGTTGGCGTGCCGCGGGGCGATGCGGGTGGGGACGGGGTTGGTAACGCTCGCCGGCCCGCGCTCGTTGAACGATATTTATGCCAGCTCTCTCGTGGAAGTCATGACCGAGCCTCTGGCCGACGGGCCGGAAGAAGAGATGGCGCCGCTGACCGATCAACAGTGGGAGCGTTTGTTAGAAAGGAAAAGCGCGCTTCTTTTTGGACCGGGCATCGGAGTCAAGCCTTCATGCCAGACCCTGCTCCGCTGGCTTCTCGGCAATCTGAAATTGCCCTGGGTCATTGACGCCGATGGTCTCAATAATCTCGCCTTGGAAGTAAAGCGCTTGCGCTGGGCGAAAACCGCACCGGTACTGACGCCGCATCCCGGCGAGATGGCCCGGCTCTTAAATCAGGACACAGCGACGGTGAATCAAGACCGGGTCGAAGCCGCCCGCACGTTCGCGCGCGAGTGTAACTGCTACGTTGTGCTCAAGGGCGCAAGGACCGTCATTGCCACACCGGCGGGACGCGCTTTCATCAATCCGACGGGCAATCCTGGAATGGCCACGGGAGGAACAGGAGATGTGCTAGCGGGAATCCTGGCCGGACTGCTGGCGCAAGGTTTCGCCGTCGAGGACGCGCTCAAGTTGGGTGTCTATTTGCATGGGTTCGCCGGTGATTTGGTGGCGGCCGAGAAAGGAGAGATCGGCATGATCGCCTCCGACATCATAGAGATGTTGCCCCTGGCCCTCAAAACCCTCAAGCCGACCCAAGAATCGTGACTGCGCGGTCTTCAAGCCATCAACGCAGTCACAAACCCGAATCGCGCTCGAATGGAGATGAAGACACTTGAGATCGTTTCCCAATCTCCTCGCCAGACGCATGCCTGGGGGAAGCGCTTGGGAAAATGCCTGCGCGGCGGAGAAATCATTGGTTTGACAGGAGAGCTGGGAACGGGCAAGACATGTTTTGCGCGCGGGCTGGCTGAAGGTTTGGATGTCGAAAAGAACACGTGGTTGCGCAGTCCGACGTTCACGCTGATCAATGAGTACAGTGGGCGTGTGCCGATTTATCACATTGATCTTTACCGCGTGGCCGCGCCGCAGGAACAGGAGGGATTGGATTTACGGGACTATTTATTCGGGGATGGGGTGGCGGTGGTGGAGTGGTTCCAATACCTCGCGCCGGAAGAGGTAGAGGAACACTTGGAAGTTCAATTGCAGCACTTCTCGCAGCGCGAGCGCCGGCTGAACTTTAACGCGCGCGGGGAGCGGTACGAAATCATCCTCGAAAAACTAACGAGTAAAAGGGCTTGGAGGGTTTAAGGATTTAAAAGGTGAAGGTTAAAGCGGGTCAAGGAAAAAAGGGCCGTTCAACCCTTGAACCCTGCAGGCCTTTATTCTCTCTAGAGTGAGAATGGAACTGATCGTGCAAAAATATGGCGGGACTTCGGTCGGGAGCTTGGAGCGGATTAAAAACGTCGCGCGCCGAGTGAGCGCTGCGCAACGCGACGGGATCGGGCTTGTGGTGGTGGTCTCGGCCATGGCAGGAGAGACGAATCGGCTTCTTTCCCTGGCGCAGCAAATCGCGCAGTCGCCGGACGAGCGCGAATGCGACGCCTTGCTCGCCTCGGGAGAACAAGTCTCGGCGGCTCTTCTCGCGCTCGCAATCCGGGATATGGGCCATCGGGCGCGCTCTTTCCTGGCGCATCAAGTCCGGATTGAAACCGACAGCGTCTTTGGCAAGGCGCGCATCAAAAACGTCGACGCATCGAAGGTAAAGGAAGCGTTGCGCGAGGGCGAAATCGTAGTCGTCGCAGGGTTTCAAGGGGTCGATGAAAGGGGTAATATTACCACCTTGGGCCGCGGGGGCTCGGACACGAGCGCGGTAGCGGTGGCGGCGGCGTTGCGCGCGAAAGTCTGCGAGATTTACACCGACGTCGAAGGGGTGTTCACCACGGATCCGAACATCTGTCCGGACGCAAGGAAGCTCGAGCGGGTCTCGTACGATGAAATGCTCGAAATGGCCAGCATGGGCGCCAGAGTGCTGCAAATTCGCTCGGTGGAACTGGCCAAAAGATTTCAGGTGCCGGTCCATGTTCGCTCCAGCTTTAGTGAGAATGAGGGCACCTGGGTCGTAGAGGAGGAAAAGGGAATGGACTCGGTTTTGGTCGCGGGCGTCACCTGCGAGAAGAACGAAGCCAAGATTACGCTCTTGCAGGTGCCTGACCGTCCCGGGCTGGCGGCCCAGATTTTTACGCCAATTTCTGAAGCCAATATCGTTGTGGACATGATCATTCAGAATGCCAGCGCCGACGGAACCACGGATTTGACTTTTACGGTTCCCAAGGCGGACCATAAAAAAGCCATCGCCCTGGTGGAAAAAACCGCGGCGGGAATTTCCGCCCAAGGCGTCACTTCCGACCCTCACATTGCCAAGGTGTCGATCGTAGGAGCAGGCATGCGTACCCATGCCGGGGTGGCGGCAACGATGTTTCAAGTGCTGGCGCGGGAGGGCATTAACATCGAGATGATCTCTACGTCGGAAATAAAGATCTCGGTGGTGATCGATGAGAAATATGCCGAGCTGGCGGTGCGCGTTTTGCACGACGCGTTTCTTGGCAAGCAGGAGACGGTATGAAGGATGTTTTGATCTACGATACGACCTTGAGAGACGGCTGCCAGGGCGAGGAGATCTCGTTTACGCTCGAAGATAAGCTGCGCGTCGTGGAGAAGCTCGTGGAGCTAGGTATGGACTATATCGAGGGGGGTTATCCGGGCTCAAACCCACGCGATGCCGACTTTTTCAAACAGGTGAAGAAGCTCAAGCTCAAGAAGTCCAAAGTGGCGTCGTTCGGAACCACGCGCCGGCCCGCGGTCAAGGCCTCCCAGGACATCAGCCTCAAGACCTTGCTGGACGCCGACACTCCTGTTGTCACCCTAGTCGGAAAGACCTGGGACCTGCATGTGCGCGACGATCTCCGGATTAGCAAGAAAGCCAACCTGGAGATGATCGCAGACTCCATCGCTTTCATGAAGGAGCGCGTGGACGAAGTGGTCTTCGACGCGGAGCATTTTTTTGACGGCTATCACTCCAATGCGGAATTTGCATTGGAGTGCCTCGAAGCTGCCCAGGAAGGCGGAGCGGACTGGATCGTGCTTTGCGACACCAACGGAGGCTCGCTTCCCAACGATATCAGAGCGGGGGTCACGGCGGCGCAGGGGATGATTTCCACCCCTCTGGGGATTCACTGCCATAATGACGGAGAGCTGGCGGTAGCGAACAGCCTCGCCGCGGTAGACATGGGCGTGCGCCAGGTGCAGGGAACGATCAATGGCTTCGGCGAGCGCTGCGGTAATTTGAATTTGTGCTCGCTCATTCCCGACCTGCAACTCAAGATGGGGAAGAAATGCATTGCCAGCGAGCAGCTCAAGAAGCTGCGCGAGGTCTCGCACTATTTCTACGAGCTGGCCAATATCAGTCCGAGCAAGCATCAGCCCTACGTGGGCGACAGCGCATTCGCGCACAAGGGCGGGCTGCACGTGGCCGGGATCATCAAGAACCGCCAGACGTATGAGCATATTGATCCTGAACTGGTCGGGAATCGCCAGCGAGTGCTGGTTTCCGACCTGGCGGGCCGGAGCAATATCGTTTACAAGGCCCGGGAATACGGTATCGATCTCAAAAACGACGACCCGGCGGTGCCAGAGATCTTGCGCCGCATTAAAGATCTGGAAAGCCAGGGTTATGAGTTTGAAGCGGCAGAAGCTTCGTTCGAGCTCCTCATCCAGGAAGCTCTTGGACGCAAGAAGAAGAACTTTCAGCTCGTGGGCTTTCGGGTGATTGACGAAAAGCGGCAAGAGAAGGAGCCGCCGATTTCAGAAGCCACCATCATGGTGCAAGTGGACGGCGTCATGGAGCATGCGGCGGCCATGGGCAACGGCCCTGTGAATGCATTAGACCGGGCTTTGCGCAAGGCGTTAACCAAATTTTATCCTGACCTGCAGGAGGTAGAGCTGCTCGACTACAAAGTTCGCGTTCTCTCTTCGGGTGAAGGCACGGGGGCTTCCGTGCGCGTGCTCATCGAGTCCGGTGACAAGAAGGATCGCTGGGGCACGGTCGGCGTTTCCCATAACGTCATTGAGGCGAGTTGGCAGGCCGTGGTGGATAGTATTGATTATAAGCTTTATAAGGACTTAAAAGAGTGATTAGTGAATTAGTGATTGAGTGAGTGAGTAAGGCAGGGATGAGCCAATGCGGCCTTAATGGCGCAAAGATTAAGTAAGTTGATCGCTCACTGATCACTAATTCACTCGTCACTAACTCACTTCTATTTGCCATGCCATGTGGAAGACGCTCAAGGAAGATATCCAGGCGGTCTTTGACCGCGATCCAGCGGCGCGGTCGACTTGGGAGGTGGCAATTGCTTATCCCGGCTTTCACGCGATCCTGATTCACCGGCTGGCGCACTCGCTCTGGCAGCGCGGGCTCACCACGCTCGCGCGGTTCGTGAGCCACGCCGGCCGGTTCCTCACCGGGATTGAAATCCATCCTGGAGCGAAAATCGGCCGGCGCTGTTTTATCGATCACGGCATGGGGGTGGTGATTGGAGAAACGAGTGAGATCGGCGACGACGTAACGATCTACCAGGGCGTCACGCTCGGCGGCACGTCGACGGAGCCCATCAAGCGCCACCCCACGATCGAGGACTCGGTGACGATCTTCAGCGGTGCGGCGGTCCTCGGTCCGGTGACGGTCGGCCGCCACAGCCGGGTGGGCGCCGGTTCCGTGCTGGTGAGCTCGGTTCCGCAACATTCGACGGTGGTCGGCATTCCGGGCAGAGTGGTGCAGATCGAGGCCAGGCACACGCCGACCGGTAAAGCGATTATCGATCTCAATTCGGCCGATCTTCCCGACCCCATCGCCAAGGCGATCGGCGCGCTCGCCGACTATGTTGAAAAACTGGAAAAGAAGGTCGATGAGCTGAGTACTCGCCAAGGCGGCCTCGAAGAAAAAACCGCCGAAGAGAGCGAAGTTTTGGACAAAGTTAAAGAGCTGCTGAAAAATACCGGAAGTTAGAAGAAGGCAATAGATCTGAAAAACTAACAGCTGTTCAAAACGTTCCAGTTGTTTAAGTCGAAGTCAAAAACAATGTCCGCATTAGGAAAAAAGATTGTCGTTGCGATGAGCGGCGGCGTCGACAGTTCGGTTGCTGCGGGGCTGCTCGCCGAGCAGGGCTATGACGTTCATGGCGTCTCCTTGCGCATGTGGGAGGAAAATCACGGCCCGCGGGTGTGTTC
>JBOHVR010000716.1:0-4874 GCA_050735755.1 Binatia bacterium | reverse complement strand
CGTGAGCGCAGCCTTACGTTCATCAATGCCAATACGAACAAGAGAAGCATGGTTCTGGATCTGGCGAAAAACTCCGCGGACAACGAGATCTTCGCAAAGCTACTGGCCTCGGCTCAGCTTTTCGTCGAAGCGACGCCATTGGGATTCCTGGAACAGATCGGTTTTACCGACGCACGGTTCCAGAAAGAGCATGCCGGCCTTGTTACCGTTTCTCTGACACCGTTCGGTCGCATGGGACCGTATCGCCACTACAAATCGAGCGATGCCATCGCCAACGCTTCCGGCGGTTTTCTCTTCGGCCAGGGCGACGACACGAAAGGGCAGTGCACGGCGCCTGGCCATCTCGCCTACCAGGTCGCGGCCTGTGTAGCGGCAATGTTGGGGCTCGCCGGCATCCGTCACGCCAGGCTAACCGGAGCAGGCCAGCGCATCGACGTTTCTCTTCAGGAAGCGCTCACCTTTACCAACAGCAGCTCCGTGGCACGTTACACCCGAGACCATCGGCTGGAGCGACGGCCGGGAAGTAAAGACTATGGCGGCATGGGCACAAACATTTACCGCTGCAAGGATGGACGCTACGTTCATTTCACGACCAACATGCCGCACATGTGGCGCGAGTTCACGCAGAACTGGATGAACGACTCCGTGCTCGCGGGCCGTGAATGGGAAAATCCGCAACATCGCGCGGCGCACGCGGAGGTAGTGGCAAAGGCGTTTGCCGATTTCATTGCTCAATTCACTGCGGAGGAGTTTGCCGACGAAGCCCAGCGGCGCCATCTCGCTGCGGCTCCGCTTAACACCGTCGGCCAGTTCGCCGCCTGTGAACAGGTTCGCTCGCGCCAATGGCTCCAAGAGATCAAACATCCCGTGATTGGCCGCTACACCGCGCCGGGGTTTCCCATGAGGCTTTCCCTGACGCCGATGTGCATTCGCCGCCCGGCGCCGCTCCTGGGCCAGCATCAGAATGAGATCCTCGCGGAACTCGAACGCGGCAATCCACCCGTGACGGCTCGACGCGTGATTGACGATCGCGCCCGGAGCCCCATGCTCGACGGTCTCCGCGTGGCTGATCTTACGCAACAGTATGCCGGCCCGCTCGGAACGGCTATTCTGGCTTACTACGGAATGGAGCTTATCAAAATCGAGTCCAGTGTGGTTCCGAGCAAAGAACGAGAAACCGCGGCTCATGCGGACATGAACCGCGCCAAGCTAGGCTGTACGATCAACCTACGCCATCCTGACGGCAAGGAACTTTTCAAGCGGCTTGTCGCCGTTTCCGATGTCGTCGTGGACAATTTTAGCTCGGGTGTTTTGGAACGGCTCGGCTTCAGTTTTGACGCGCTGCAGCAGATCAATCCGCGCATCGTTCAAGCTGTGATGCCGGGTTGGGGGCTGACTGGACCGCTCAAATCGTGGGTCGCCTGGGGCTGGCAGCTTCTCGCGTATACCGGAATCATGAGGCTCTGGGGCTATCCCGACTCGCCGATGGAAAGCCGCTGCAAGATCGCCTGGCCTGACCGCGTGGGCGCCGCAACTATGACGCTCGGCGTTCTCGCCGCTCTTGAATACCAGCAACGTACCGGACAAGGGCAATTCATCGAGGCCGCTATGCTCGAAGCTCAGGGCGCGATGATCGGACCCGCGATCCTGGATTACACGGTGAACGGCCGCGACTGGGATGCCATGGATTATCGCGAAATCTTAGGCGAACCTTATGCGCCCTACGGCTGTTATCCGTGCCGTGGTGAAGACACCTGGGTCATTATCGCCTGTGCCGGCGACGAAGAATGGGAAAGCATGGTTCGGCTAATCGGCAAATCATCTTGGGCGGCTGACGAAAAATTCGCGACGAAGAAAGGCCGCAAGGAACATCAGGGTGAGTTAGACCAGCGTCTGTCACAGTGGACACGAACATTGACGCCGCGACAAGCATTTCGGCGGTTGCAAGAGGCCGGCATCGCCGCCGGTATTCCCATGTCCGGAGAGGATCTCTACTATGACATCCACCTGCGCGAGCGCGGCCACATCGTCGAGACTGAAGCTGAACCGTGGGGCAAGATGAGCCATCACGGGCTGCCGGGCATTCCCTCTTTGTCTGCCGCCAACGCCGCGCGCCCCGCGCCCTGGATCGGCGCGCACAACGATCAGGTGTTCGGAAAGATCTTGGGATTGAGCGCGGAGAGGATCGAGGAGCTCAAGCAGGCTGGGGCGATCAAGTAGAAATTGTAGGGGCACCCCCTTGGTTGCCCAAAATACTCATCTTCCTTCATAGGTTTTTGACCTTGCTCGCTTTCCTATAGGATGGGTTGAGCGCAGCGATACCCATCATATTGCAGAGAATCGTTGTCAGTTCGCTAGCCAACGTAAAGTGCGAGCGATGTGAATGTTCTCGCTCGTCGACGGCACGGTGGGTTAGTCACTACGCTCCTTAACCCACCCTACGAACACTAAAAATGTGGGCGCAATCAACTAGGTTGTCGAAGTGACCTCTGCTACTGATCAGACCCTGTCTTCCATAAATTAGGTTCCCAGCTACGCCACGCGTCCTTAGGCTCGGGGGCTGTTGCCTCCGGATTTTCGCGATCGAATGCCCATTGCGCCGGATTGTTGAGAATGTATTCACGGATGCGACTCAACGATTCTTCATCACGAATGATATGTTCGTAGTAGTTGCGTTGCCACAGTCGACCAGCGAATGGTGTCCAGTCGCATTGTTTGACGCCATCTCCGTACCGTTTTGTGGTTAATGTTTTAAACCGATGGACGACGTCCGGCAGCGACATTGTAGGGGCAACCCCCTGTGGTTGCCCTCTGTTATCTTCGGGGCAGGCACGGGGGCCTGCCCCTACACCTTCTTGGCTTTTGGCCCAAACGGTTCCGGTTGAAATGGCGCGTCGCGCGTTTCAAAAAAGGCTTTTCGCCCGCCTTGTTTCCTTGCCTCTTCCATCTTCCTATTGAACTCTTCCTCCTTCGTTAAGCGTGCCATCGCGGAGAGCTCGGAATTCAGAATCCAGGCCTTGCGCAATCCCATCATTTCGAGGCCCAGGCGCGAGATGTGCAGGTTGATCTTTACGGTCTCCGGTGGGACAAGCGCGACGCGCTCGACGAAAGCAAAACATTCCTCCAATAGTTGATCCTTGGGGACGACTTTGTTGACCAGCCCGATGCGCAAAGCTTCCTCGGCATCGATGTGATCGCCGGTGAGGGAGTAACGCAGCGCGTTTTTGAATCCGGCGAGGATCACCCAGATAAAATCCGTCCCGGCGGCGTGGCGAACTTGCGGCTGGCCAAAGACCGCGTTATCCGCAGCGAAAGTCAGATGACACGTAAGCGCGAGCCACGAAGCTGCGCCGAGACACCAGCCGCTCACGGCGGCGATTATCGGCTTTGGATATTCCCAGCGGTAGAACTGGCGTTCGAGCAGACTCTTACGATCCTGGTCGCGAATCCTATCGTATTCATAGACCAACGACGAATTTGCCGGGATTCCGTAGGGCCAGGCCGTAGGGCGGTCATCGCCGCCTATGTCTGCTCCCGACGAAAAAACTCCTTCCGCGCCGGTTAGAACCACGGCGCGAATCTCCGGATCTGTCTTGGCTTCTTCAAGCGCGCAATCCAACTCGTCCCACAGTTCGTCGTTCAACGCGTTCAGAACCTTGGGGCGGTTGAGCGTGATTTGCACCCCGCGGCGTTTCTTTTCGTAAAGAACGGTGTCATAAGCCGGCATACGCATCTCCGCTTTCTTACTTCCCTCTCCCTGACCCTCTCCCAGTGGGAGAGGGAATCGGTGAGGGCTTCGATCGTGGGCCAAAAGGTTCAGGTTGAAACGGACCGTCACGGAGCTGTAAATAAGTCCGAATTCCTTCATGCGCGCGCGCATCATCGAGAGGCTTGCGCAGCTCTTCGCGCAACATCACATGCGCGGGAACGGAAAGCTGGTTGTCCAGCACCAGCGCGTCCCTGAGTCCCATCATTTCGAGTCCCATGGTCGCGACGGCGAGATTGATCTTTATCGTCTCTGGGGGAACTAAGGCCACCCGCTCGACGATACGAAAACATTCGTCCAGAAGCTTGTCCGCCGGAACGACTTTGTTCACAAGGCCGATGCGCAACGCTTCTTCAGCGTCAATATGGTCTCCCGTGAGCCCGTAGCGGAGCGCGTTCTTGAAGCCGGCTAAAAGCGTCCACATAAAACTCGTGTTCGAGCCATGACGGACCTCGGGTTGCGAAAAAACCGCATTCTCCGACGCAATCGTAATATGCGTGAAAAGAGCCAGCCATGAACCGGCGCCCATCGCCCAGCCGTTGATCGCGCCGATGATAGGCTTGCCAAACTCCCAGAACCGCAGAAAATTCCGATCATCATGACGCCACATTTCGATCAGTTGCGCAGCGCTCTGGCCCGGTGCCATCCCGTATGGCCAGACTTTGTCGCGGCGGCGGCCCGGCTGATTGCCCTGATCCATCCCCGACGAAAACGCTCGCCCCGCGCCCGTCAGAACCACCGCGCGAATCTCCTCATCCTTTTCCACGTCGTCCAGCGCCTGGTGCAGTTCCTTGAGGAGAGGCCGGCTGATCGCGTTCATCGCCTCCGGACGATTCAAAGTGATGAGGACACCTTTCCGTTGCGTCTCGTAAAGAATTTCTTTATAGCCGGGCATTAAATCCCCCTTTTTCAAAGAGGAGTAATGGAATAGTGGAGTACTGGGCCGAATTCCAACACTCCGATACTCCAACACTCCGATACTCCAATTAATTTCAGTTCTGGTACAGCGATTTGATGAAGCCGTTCGTTTCGATTTCGCGCACGATGCTCTCATCGACACAGAAAGTTGGGGTGGTGAAGACGCCGTCGATTCCTCCCTTCCCTGGAA
>JBOHVR010000715.1:0-5134 GCA_050735755.1 Binatia bacterium | reverse complement strand
GGGTAACGCCATGGGTTCGAATCCCCAGTGGCGTTTGAAATCAAAAGAACCCGTCTCTCTTTTGCTGCGACCAAAGTCAAACACGCGATAACCGTGAGCCGCTCCGAAAGAC
Source organism: Binatia bacterium (assembly GCA_050735755.1). Taxonomy (GTDB): domain Bacteria; phylum Desulfobacterota; class Binatia; order UBA9968; family UBA9968; genus DATMAM01. The sequence goes on along the minus strand of JBOHVR010000715.1, from coordinate 5,022 downwards.
ATCAGTTCCCAGTACATGAAATCATTGGGCGCAACATGCCGATAGTTCGGCAGGGAACCACCGTAATAAGGAAGAACCTGATCTTTGTAGAAAAACGTCAGAACTCCGGCGACGGCTTTTCCCTGATACTCGACCAGCAAGAGCTTGCACTGCTCGCCAAACGTCGCCTGCAGTGCCTGAAAGTAGCGATAATCGTAAACCGGAGTTCCCAGGTTGCGCACACTCTCGGCATAGACCCGGTAGAACTCTTCCAGCCGGCTGTCATCGATAACCGAGCGAAGCCCAAATTTCTGTCCCTGGCGAATCATCCGTCGCTGTTTTCGCGGAATGCGCGCCAAATTGGTCTCGGCGTCGGGTTCAATCTGGCGAATGAAAGTAACGTATAGATCTTTCCTGTGAAGCCGGCCCGGATCCCCCCCGGCCAGAATTTCTGCGCCGTTGCGGTAGGGGTTGCCGCGAATTTCCAAATAACCGACGCGGGATCGATGGGCGAGGTCTTCCGCCGCTTTTGAGAGCAGCTCCTCGGCCTGCTCCGTGCGCGCGATCATGCCCCCATAGACACCCAAAGGAACCGTGATCAAGCTGCGGCCGAACAACAAGCTTTTCACCAGGAACAGGGGCAGGACACCGGTGATTTCTCCGCCCTCTTCAACATAAAAATAGTAGGGCTCGTACCCGAAAAGGCGCGCGATCAAATCCCGCCACTGCAGCAGATGGAAGAAGGTCCCGTGCGGGCTCCCCAATACGAATTCATTCCAACGCGGGTCCGTATTCTCGCAACGAAAGCATCGCATGGGTAGGCGTTTCTGGCTTAACCTTCCGCGTTTGCCGTGACCGAATGATAGGGAGTCGCGGGCGGCTCGGGATTGGAAACAGCCGCAAGACCGTTAGCGGCGCTCCCGTTACAAGAGCCGCTCGTCGCCAGAGTCTCCAGGATGCGTTGAGCGGCCTTCCCATCCCAGTATTTGGGCGGCGCCTTCGGACTCTTTCCTTGGCGCAGAATGCGGTTAAATTCGTCCACAATCCTGCGTGGATCCGACCCTACGAGAACGTTGGTGCCGGCTTCCACCGTGACCGGCCGCTCCGTGTTTTCTCGCAGCGTGACACACGGGATTCCGAGGATCGTGCTTTCCTCTTGGATCCCGCCGGAATCGGTCAGAACGAATTGGGCATGGGACATCAAATGGAGAAAGTCGAGATAGCCCAGCGGCGGCGACACCCGAATCCGAATCCTGGAATCCCAGGGCTCGGGACCTTCCACCGAGTGATCAATAAAGAAATCCTCCAAATCCCATTGTTGGATCATTTTGATCGTGCGCGGATGAGCCGGGAAAATGATGGGAACGCGCTGGGTGATCTCTAGCAACGCCTGCAAAATCCGCCAGAAGGTATCCCGATCATCGACGTTACCGGGACGGTGGAGCGTGAGAACCGCGTAGGGTTTAACCCCAGAGCCTTCTTGGGCCAACTGCAAATCCGGCAGGATGGTCGACTGCGCGGCTTTGGCGCGATAATGGAGTAGCGTATCAATCATGACGTTGCCGACAAAAAACACTTTTTCGGGTGGAATCCCTTCCACGAGCAGGTTGCGATTGGCGCTTTCCTCGGTCGTGAACAGAAAATCCGAAAGCGCGTCGGTCACGATGCGATTGATCTCTTCGGGCATCGTGCGATCGAAACTGCGCAGGCCCGCTTCCACATGGGCGAGCTTGGGAATGAACCCCTTTCCCTCTGCGCCTCCCGAGCATATGAGCTTCTTGGTTACCAAAGCGCAAGCGAGAGTTGAGTTGACATCGCCGACGACAAGAACCACCTCCGGCCGCTCTTGCAACAACACGGTTTCAAAGCGCTCCATGATGCGCGCGGTCTGAACCGAATGGGAACCCGAGCCGACTCCGAGAAACAGGTTGGGTTCGGGAAGATCCAGATCGTTAAAGAAGAAATCCGACATGCTCGCGTCGTAGTGCTGCCCGGTATGGACAAGGATATGTTCAACGGGTTCCGGACCCGAGGTTAGATTCATTTCCTTGACCGCCTCGCAGAGAGCCGCGATCTTCATGAAATTGGGTCTTGCGCCGGCAACTGATAAGAGCTTCATGGCCGTTGGCGTTCGTTCAACGAACTCTCCTCCCCGAAATGGGCTGCTAGGACTTCTTCCATCGGCGCAAATGAAAACTGGCTGAGCAGCCTTTTCATCTTGTCCTCGGTGGAATCCAGGTTCTGGTAGTGACGGAAACGGGAAAGCAGGGGAGCCGCAATCCGCGGCTGGTCGGGATCGATTTCCCACGGGTGGAGGTAAATCATCGCGGGTTCCTTGTCGACCCGATTGATGCGGCGGATCGCCCAGGAAGTGACAGCGCACGGCAAAAGGCGGAGATAGCCGCCCCCGGCGACTGGCACATTGATCCCAAACAAGCGCACAGTCGAAGGCGGGAACTCTTGGATTCGCAACCCCGAATTCAACACCTTCCAGTACGGAAAGCGCGGCGCATCTGCAATGCCATAGTTGTCATGGACAATCGGAAAGATGCTTGAATCGTACTGAAAGCCCTCTTCGGCGAGGATTTCGAGCGCCCACAAGCTCTCCGCTGTGATGGAATAGCTCGGGGCGCGAAAGCTTCGCACCGGGACTCCAAGGGTGTCTTCGAGCAAGCCTTTGGCTTTGCGCAGGTCGGCGCGGAATTCCTCGGGCGAGTTGCGGTAGATCATTTCGTGAGCGTATCCATGGCAGCCGATCCGATGTCCCGCTTGACCGATCTGCTGAATCAAACGCGGGAGCTTCTCGGCGACCCAACCCAAAACAAAAAAGGTCGCGCGCACGCCTTGCTCTGCGAGCAGCTCCAGTAGACGAGTGGTGTTCCTTCCCACGCGTCGCGGATAACTATCCCAATGCTCGCGGCGCACGACTCTGGCGAAAGCGGCCACGTGAAAATAGTCTTCAACGTCGACAGTCAAAGCGTTTGTCATGGCTCCTCGCCCGCCTACTGAGCGCCCCTCCCGAAAAGAATAACCTTAAAGGTCTCCAAGATGATCTGCAGATCAAAGCTCACCGAGACGTTTTTGATGTAATAGAGATCGTACTGAAGCTTCTCGATAGCGTCCTCCTCGCTGTCCGCGTAGGTGTGGAGAATCTGCGCCCAACCGGTAATTCCCGGCTTGACCGAGAACCGGAGCGAATAATAGGGAATCTTCTCTTTCAACTGACCGACAAAGTAAGGGCGCTCCGGTCTTGGGCCGACAAAGCTCATCTCGCCTTTAAGCACATTGAGCATCTGAGGAATCTCATCGATCCTGAGCGTGCGGATGATCCGGCCAACGCGCGTTACCCGCGGATCGTTCACTGCAGCCCAGACAGGACCGGTTTCAGCCTCCGCATCGCACAACATGGAGCGAAACTTATAGAGAACAAACGGATGCTCATCCTGCCCCATACGTTCCTGGCGATAGAGCACCGGTCCGGGGCTGTCGAGCTTGATGGCCATGGCGGTAATCAGTGCGACTGGGGCCGACAGCACCAGTCCCAAAGCCGAAACGACGATATCGACAACCCTCTTCGCAAAGAGAATCCAGGGCGTGCGTCGGAAACCGTCAGAAAGGGCAATCCACCCGGGCTGAAGGTCGGTGATCGGAATCTTGCTCATCAGCCGTTCATAAAAGGTGTGGCAATCTTCGATCGGTATCCCCTTCAACCTGAGCCAAACAGGTTCGAGGGCCGGGAAATCTTCGATACTGCTTGCGCCCGCCACCAGAATTCGATTGACCCCGCTGCTCTCGACCAGCCCGAGGAGTTCTTGTTTAGGAAAAATCGGTAAAGAAATGCGCGTTGGGTTACCGACGGACAGCACCAGCTTTCCCGGCCGGGAACCGATAAATCCCACGACCTGCATCCCCAGGTGTTTCTGGCTCAGCAGTTCCTCGGCCACCATCTTGCCGATCCCATGGGTGCCAACGATGAGCACCCGACTCCAAATCATCGCCCTCCTGAGCACCCTCATGAAACCCAGGCGCCACGAGAAAAGGCCGAGCCCGATGAGCACCATTTCGACGAGATAGATTTCCCGCAACGCCAGATACGGGAAGAGATAAGTAGCGACGGCGACAATAAGACAGGTAAAACCGCACCCGTTCACGAGTCGAAGGAGTAACTCCCGGTTGGAAAGCGTCTGATCGATGGCGTACAGGTCGGAGTAATAGAAGGAGCAAATGACAAACAGGGCCATAGCCCCGGCCTGTCCCAGCCATTGGGTCCAGTTCGAATCCACGGAAAAGCCCGCTTGGTGAGCGGCTGCACGCACGAATCCGGTAATGAGGAGGGCGAGGGCGGCGTCCCCGAACACCAGAAACAGATCGTAGGTGGTATAATATCGGTTAAAGAGCCGCATCCGCCATCACTCTAGGCTTCTCGAATAATAGTAATAGTACTTGGAGTTGGTTCCCAAATTGACGTCGTTCAGAACGATACCCACCAGCTTGCTCGAGTTTAGAGTTTTGAAGGACTTCATCACGTAATCCTTCGGCGTTCTGCGCGCGCGCTCGACCATGATTATGGCGTCCACCTCTCTGGCCAGGATCAACGGATCCGGCCTGGAGAGAACCGGGGGAGTGTCCACGATGATCTGATGCGCGGGGAACTTAAACCGGATTTCATCCAGGAGATCGCGCATCCTGAGCTTGGCCAGGAGCTCGGGAGAAAGATCCGAACGCTGGCCCGCGCACAGGAGTTTGAGCCCGGGAAGGAACGTGTCCTTGACATAGCCGCTCAGATCTTCGCTGCTGTTGCTGCTCAGGTAGTCCGCAAGCCCTGGCCCGCGATCAATGCCGAAATAGCGGTGCACCTGGGGCGAGCGCAGGTCCGCATCGATAAGAAGAACCTGCTCCTCGTATTCCAGAGAGATTGCCGCGGCGAGATTGACGGAGACCGTCGTCTTTCCATCTTGTTTGACCGGGCTTGTAATGGAGATGGTCCGAGCCCCCGTTTCCGCGCGGATTCTCTTGACCTGCTCGCGCAGGATTTTGTATTGC
>JBOHVR010000714.1:0-9371 GCA_050735755.1 Binatia bacterium | reverse complement strand
AGTATGGGCCGATCATCGGGAAGGTGTGCAGAAAAAACGACGCCGTCGTGCTCCGAGTATGGGTAGAGCCGTATTTGTTCTCGGCGATTGACGCTGCGGGAGATCCGATTCCCGCTGGCGTCAAGGTTGAGCGCGTTCCGCTGGTAGAGGCCGAAAACAGTTACTATCCCGGAACCTACTGGGTTTATGATCTCGAAGTGCCCACGACGTTCGATCGCGACTTGCGTATTGGGATTCATTACAAGAACACGAAACCGGCGGACATCAACTTCAAAGTGGAAGCCGCCGATTTGCCGCACCCAAACAAAAGGCTAGCGGATCAAGAACTGCATGAGAAGGAGACCGTCAGGCTTCCGCTCTCGAAGCTGTCCTGGTTCCAACGCCTGAAGAAGACCCCGGAGCACAACGGGGCGGCATTCCTGGTCGGCTCGTGTCACTACCCCGGTTCGCCGTTCGATGAGGATCTGGCCGATAGCATTTTTAAGTCGATGCTGCGGCACGTCGACGACTCGCATTCGATTACGGGCGATTCTAAAGATATCGATCACGTTCTGCTGGTCGGAGACCAAATTTATGCCGATGCGACGGCCGATGCATTCGACACGCGGGAGCTCCGCGAGCGCTTTGCTCGACGATACCGGGAAGCATTTGGGGCGAAATACGCACGCCGTTTATTGGCAAGCGTTCCGACTTATAGGGCAATCGATGATCACGAGTTCGAGGACAACTGGCCAGGGGACGCGGAGGATCTTTCGAACCGCGGTAATAAAAGCGCCAAGGATTACCTGGAACGGTTCAAACACGGACGCGCTGCCGCCCTAGCCTATCAGTGGAGCATGAGCTCCCGCGACGGCTGGCCTAACAATTCCTCTTGGCGCCCGCGGCGATATGATTCCGGTCTGTGGTACACATTCAAAAGCGGCAGCCTGCCGTTCTTCGTAATGGACACGCGCACGGAACGGAGATTGCGCGAAGCGAGCATTTCCTGGGAGGCTGCGCAGCTCGTTGGCAAGCGACAATTCAAGGCGCTTAAGGATTGGCTAGTGATTTCGGAGAATCGGGATAAGCCGAAATTCATCGTCTCCGGCAGCGTGCTTGCGCCGATCACGCGAAATTTCACACAGCGTAATAGATGGTTATGGCGCAACATTGACGGCTGGGCCGGATATCCCGCGACATGGCGGAAACTGGTGAAATACATTGTCGAAAACAAAATTCAGAAAGTCGTGTTTATCGCCGGCGATTACCATCTTTCCGCTCTTGCGCAATTGACCTTGCACTCCAACTCTACAGGAGCAAACTCCGTCACCGCTTACCAGATCGCGGCCTCCGCGCTTTTTGCGCCGCTGCCCTTCGCTAATGCGAAACGCTGTGAATACGAATGGGCGGATGAATCACCGAAGCCTATCGAGGTGCCGTTTAGCGACGACGCTGCCAGAATCTTAGTCGAGCCTTACCTGCTGTCAACGAACAGTTCGCATTTCCTCCGCTTAGACGTGCAACCCGCGCAAGGTTCAAACTGGTCGATCCGCGTTATCGTGTGCGACCGTAATGGAGTCATCAAACCTGAGATGGCCGTCAACCACCCGTTTACAATGGCCAGTAACGTTATTAGCTGGACTGTGTAAGCGCAAAAAAGTGAAATTTGCGCCGCAATCGGTAGACCCTCCTAAGCGGCACACGGCAAAGCACCCTTTAGCCATCCAGCTCAGGATAATGCCGGAAGATGCCTTGTTGGTTGAAAGGCCAGCGCCGCGGCGATGACAGGTAAGCGGCAATCCGGGGGCGGGCCGAAACACGATCGTGCAGCGCCACCAGTCGCGGATGTTTTCGTTCCAGTTTCTCCATCGCGCGCGGAAACGCATAACGCAACCCAGCGATCATTTGGAACATCGATAGATCGACGTACGAAACTTTTTTACCCACGAGATAGCCGGCCCCTCTCGGATTGCGCTTGAGTATCTGCTCGAAATAAGCGAGAAACTTCGGCAGGCGCTCCGCCCTGAAATCCGTCGCGCGCCGCTTCGCTTCGCGCTTTTGCTCCTCATAGTAAAGGCCGCCACCGATCGGATGATGGGTGTCGTGGACTTCAACGAGCCAATCGGCGATCGTGAGCTGCAGTTGGTGCGCCCAGAGCCGGCCCGCTTCGTTTTTCGGAGCGAGGCCGAGGCGCGGACCGAGATAGAGCAGGATGTTCGCGGTTTGCGCGATGACAAGCTTCCCGGCTTTTAGAAAGGGCGGGGCGAACGGGGGGCGCGCCACGGAGCGGCTTTCCATAAAGCGCATCATCGCGGCCATACCGTCGCGCTGCGGGAGGCGAGCGACCTCGACGTAGTCCGCGCCCGCCTCCTCCAGCGCAAGGCGCACGAACTCACCGCGACCTTGGATTTCGGGCCAGTAATACAGTTCGTAGCGCATAGAAAAGTAGCCGTTGGTTGAAAGATTATTGCGAAACTACCTTCACGCCCGCGATCGTTTCCGTTGCCGCGTTGCGCACCTGTTGCCCCGCCTGAGAGCTGATTTTTCCAGCCGCCTTCAACGCCCGTTGGCCGCAGCGGAGGCCGCCTCCGTGGTATCCAAACTAATCTCTCTTGCGCCGGCTAGCGCGCCTTGTAGGGGCGTTTCGTGAGAAATTTGAACATGGCTCGCTTTGCCCGGTCTACCGCAGGCAATTTTTTTGTCACTTGTACTTGAATGCCTAGACGAGAAGCTAGAGGTTCAAAAAGCTCGCGCAATTCCTTTTTGCGCAGCCATAACACGCGCGGCATAAAATTGTGGTTCTCCATGCAGTCTAGAAGGCTCGTCGGGAATTCCGTTTCCCAGGTTGACGGTTGCGCCAAAGCGGTGCCGAAGACCAAGCCGGAATCATGATCCGCGCAGAGAAGCGAGTACGGAAAAAAAGGCCGATTGTCTCCGTCCACCGGCATCGGCGTGTAATAAGCATCGACCTCCCATATGCAGGGAAGCGCTTGGCTGGTCCTCTTGATCCGCTGCAAGCGGACCTCATCCAGATGATAACAGCGGACCGTGGCCATTGTCGTCGGAGCCGGCTTTAACCACCGGCTTTCCCATCTCCATCCAGCCGGTTCTTTAACGGGGACACGAACCAGGTAATGATTTTTGCTTGGGCCGACAAGTAGATCCGATTCCCGCGCAAATTGGAGAGCAATTTCTAAGGCCTGTTCCAGACTCAAAGCAAGGTAGTTTGCTTCGTCTTCGCTGAGGTACCAAGGAAGATAGCCAGGCTGCAGACTTCGAAACTGTGGCCAGGAGTTGGTTCTGCGCCACTTGAGTCCGAGCGCGCTGACGACTTCCCGGTCGGGTTCGTCGAGATCCTTTCTATCGCCGAACCACGCAGTGAGACAATGCTGGTTATAAGCCATGTCCAGGGAACCTGGATGAATTTTCCCTGACTGGATTTTCCGGTGCTGCTCTAAACCTTTAGTCCCAAGATAGACAACCAAACCGAAAACTTCGCCCAATTGACCCAGCACGCAACAGTAACCAATCTCTCCACTCTGCGGATTTTGCACGCCGAAGAGATCCGCATCCCACATCCACCTCCAGGGTTCTGCGTCGCGAAAGGTGTTGGCGACCTCATAGAGATTTTTCCAAACTGAAAGCGAGCAAGAGGGAATCTTCATGCCGTCATTGTCCGGGGAGGCGCAGGCCGGCGGGTCTTTGCTGTGGCGGGCAATCACAGGCGGTTAACTCTTCACTGGCTGGTGCGCGGCGCATTATTTCTCCGCCCCCCGCAACGCCCGCAGCACATTCTCCGGGCTCAGCGGCAGCGTTCTGATCCTCACGCCCGTGGCATTGCAGATGGCGTTGGCGATTGCCGCCAGCGGGGGGACGCACCCGATCTCGCCGGCGCCTTTGGCGCCGTACGGTCCCGCGCCGGGATAGCCGTGGACGAGCGTCGTTTCGATGCGCGGCATCATGTTGATTGTCGGCATCAGATAATCGACGAACGACGGGTTCAGGGTACGTCCTTTGTCGTCGAAGACGACTTGTTCACAGAGCGCCTGGCCGATGCTCATGGCCGCGGCGCCTTCGATCTGGCCTTCTACGGCCGCGGGGTGAATGGGAAAGCCGATGTCGTGCACGGCGACATATTTCAGGATCTTCACGTTACCCGTGTCCGGATCGACCTCGACGATACAGGCATGCGTTGTGAACGGTTGGGAGCTGCCGTGGGCCTTTTCGTGCGCCATCATGGCTACGTTATCGCAGTAGCCGCGGCCGATCACTTCGCCGATCACGTTGTGCGCGGCGGTGGCGACCGACGCGAGAGAAATTGATTTCGCCGGTGTGCCTTTGACGCGGATCTGCTTGTCCTTGATCTCCAAATCGTCGGGGCTCGCTTCCAGCTGGCGGGCGGCTAATTTGAGGAGCTGCTCGCGCGCGTCGATGGCGGCGAGGCGCGTTGCGGTGCCGGAAACGATGATTGCCCGGCTACCGACGGTCCCCGCATCCCAGGGACTGGCGTCCGTGTCGACGTTGACGACCGTCACATCGCTTACCGGTACGCCCAGCTCTTCGGCGGCGATCAAGGGAATGCCGAACCTTGGTGCGGTGCCCATGTCGATCTTGCCGATATGAACGGTCACCGAGCCGTCTTCGTTGACCTTAACGATGGCGCCGCCGCCTGGGCCGGCGCTTTCGATCCATGAACCGGTGGCGAGACCGATGCCCTGGTTTTTTTCCAATTTGATTTTACCCCAACCAATTTTCTCCGCGGCGATTCTGATCGTCTCGGCCAAAGAAACGTCGCGTAGCTTAGACACGCCGACAATCTTATCGCCGGGCTTGGGCGTATTTTTGAGGCGAAACTCCACCGGGTCCATGCCGAGCTTGGCCGCGATGGAATCCATGTGCGACTCCACGGCAAAGGCAGCCTGGGGCCCGCCGGGGCCGCGCACCGGGCCGCAAACTTGCTTATTGGTATAAACGACGTAGCCGTCGATATGGCAGTTGGGCATCAGATACCAGCCGCCGAGCATGTTCGTGCAGCGCGCGCCGGCCATGGCGCCGAAGCCCGAGTAGGCGCCGGCGTCGTAGATGACCTTGCCCGTGCGCGCGACGATGGTGCCGTCTCTTTTCACGCCGGTCTTGATGTACATTCTCGCGCCGGAGCGGATCGTCGTCGAAATCGTCTCCTCGGCCTTGTCGAGCACGATCATCACCGGCCGTTTGGTTTTCACCGCCAGCAGCGCGCAGATGGGCTCGATGGCGGCGCCGGACGTGATGCCGCTGGCCTTGCCGCCGAAGCCGCCTCCGAGCTCCGTGCTCAAGACGCGAACTTTATTCAACGGCAGCGCGAGCAACCGCGCCACATCGGTGCGCACGCTGAAAGGCGCTTGGGCATTGGCCCAAACCGTGAGGCGCCCATCCTGCTCCATCCGGGCCGCGGCGATGCGCGGTTCGAGGTATTGCGGATGGATCATCTTGGTCTCGTACACTTCATCGACCACGACGTCCGCTTCCGCCATCGCTTTTTCAGGATCGCCGACATGCACGGCTGTGTAGCCGCATACGTTCTTTAACTTGGCGTCCGCGGGCAGATTTTTCGGCAGCGGCATGTCGTCGTGCAGGGCCGGCGCGCTCGGCTGCATCGTCTCTTCGGGGTCGAGCACAACCGGCAGCGGTTCGTAGACGACCTTTATTTTTTTCAGCGCCTGCTTGACCAACGCCGGGCTATCCGCTGCCACTGCCGCCACGGGATCGCCCATGTAGCGCACTTTGTGTTTCGCCAGCATGTATCTGTCGATCAAGGTGCGGCCGTAGCGCACGTCCGGCGCATCGGCGGCGGTGACTACCGCGCGAACACCGGGAATCGCTTTGGCTTCGCTGGTGTCGATGCGGACGATTTTCGCGTGGGCGTGTTGGCTTCTCAGGATGCCGCCATGCAGGGCCTCCTGCAGAGTGAGGTCGATGCCGTAAATGCCGGCCCCGATGACGCGCTCGACGCCGCCGATTCTGGGAATGCTCGTGCCCAGCACGTTGTATTCAGCTTTTGCCATGGCGTTTAGCTCCTTCCTGCGAGCCGCTCAGCGGCGATTTGAATCGCATCGACGATCTTCGTGTAGCCCGTGCAGCGGCAGATATTGCCGGACACCGCCTCTTCGATTTCCTCCGGAGTCGGGCGCGTCGAGCGGTCGAGAAGCACTTTCACGGACATGATAAATCCGGGCGTGCAATAGCCGCATTGCACCGCGCCGGTGTCGATGAACGCTTGCTGCACGGGATGCAATTTATCGCCGTCGGCCAACCCCTCGATGGTGATGATTCGGGCGCCGTTGGCGTCGGCGGCCAAGGTGACGCAGGAATTGATCGGTTTGTCGTTAAAAATGATCGTGCAAGCGCCGCACTCGCCGGTGTTGCAGCAGAGCTTCGTACCCTTGTAGTTCAGCGTGTCGCGTAGAAACTCCAAGAGCGACGCGGACGGCTCCGCCGTGGCACTGACGGATTTGCCGTTGACGGTAACGTTAATTGCGAGACTCATCAGGCTACCTCCTTGCCGGTGGCGGCTTTCCAGGTTTGTTGTAGACCGCGACGGGTGAAAGCCTCAACGATCCAGCGGCGATTTTGCGCGCTGCTGCGCTGGTCGCTGATCGGGCTCGATTCCGCTGCCGCCATCGCTGCGGCTTCTTTAATCAGCGCCGCGCTAAGCGGTTTACCGCGCAGTAATGCTTCGGTTTTACCCGCACGGATCGGCGTTGGCGCCACCGCGCCTAAGCCGATGCGAACGTCTTGCACATGATTCTTCCCGGCATCCGGCGTTACCAAAACAGCCACGCCGACCATGGCGATATCCATGGCGCCACGCACCGCATGCTTCAAATAGACGCTGCCGCTGCCGGCGGCCGGATAAGGAACAGCGATTTCCGTGAGCAGTCCCTTCGCTCCCAGGCTGGTTTTGCCCGGCCCTTGGAACAGCGAGCTGAAGGCCTCGGTCTTTTCGCCGTCGGAGAAAGCGAGCTTGCCTTTCGCTTCCAGCACCAGGAGCGGCGCCAACGTTTCTCCGGAGGGCGACGCCCGGCAGATGTTGCCGCCGATCGTCGCCGTGTTGCGAATCTGGAGCGACGCGAATTGATGGCAGGATTCCCACAAAAGCGGCAGCCGCTCGCGCACGAGCTTGCTCGTCTCAATATCGCGTATGGTGACCAGCGGACCGATTCCGATCGTGCCGCCGTTCTCCTGAATATTTGCCATTCCCGGGATGCGCTTGATATTCACCAGACAGCCCGGCTCTTCCTTATACTTCATGTCCACCAAGACGTCCGTGCCGCCCGCGATCACTTTGGCTTGCTCTCCATACTTTGCGAGCAGTGACAGCGCTTCACTGATCGTCTTCGGTTCAAAATAATCCATGTCGTGCCCTCTTGGTTAGTAACCCTCGTATCAAGTTCCTGCGGTTCCGAAATTTCTTAACCCAGCCGGATATCGATGGCAACCCCCAAGCGGACAATCAGCAGGTTAGCCAAAGCGGCTGTGGCCAGCTTGGCGCTGCAGCGTGCCAACCCGTTCGAAGCGCGTCTATCAGGTGAATTCTGCTGAGTTTTTTTCGCCCCTCGTTATTTTTACTTTTGACTTTTTACTTTCCCTTGCTCCCTCGCTTTACCGCTCCGCTTTGGGAAAACCGTAGGCTTCAAAGACCTTGGCCATCCAGGGCTCGAGATTGGCATGATTCTCCCAGCTCACCCAGGAGAGTTTCTTCCCTCTTAGTTCCTGCTCGACGGCACCGCCCCGGAAGTAGTGCGAAGAACCCAAGGGCTCGTGTTCATCGGCGAGTTTCTGCGACTCCGCGCTCGCCATCCATTCCAACCATAAAAGCGCTGCATGCGGGTTCTGAGCAGTGGCGAGAATGGCCTGCTCTGAGTGGTGGTATGCAGGAACCGGCTCCAACACGGTCGTCTGCAGCACGCCGGCGCGGTCTTTGTACTGGGATCGCTTCACAGTATGGAACATCGTCCCAATCATTAGCGGGACTTCCCCGGCCATCATCGAAGTCAACGTTCTGCTTACGCCGCGAACCCAGATGGGTTGCTGCGCCGCCAGCTTCCGCGCGAAATCAAGCGTCTTTTCCAGACCCCAGGCAGGCACCAACGAGGCAATCGATCGCGTTCCTATATCCGCCGCAAACTTCCTGCCCTTGAACTCAGGTTTCAAGAAATCTTCCCACGCTTTGGGGACTTGATTTGGAGGCAGAAGATTTTTGTTGTAAGCGCTCACCACAAGACGGGTATAAAACGCGCCGACATTACGGTTCTTGGGATCAATCATCTGTGGGGGAATTTGCAGGACGCCGTGCTCGGCCATACCTAAGAGATCAACCTTCCACAGATACGGCAGGTACTCGCTGTAGAGATCCCTACTCGCATAAATAATGTCCCAATCCTTCGCCTGCCCGCTTTTGATCTCCAGGACGTTGCGCTGGACCATATCGATTCCGGTAATTTCCTGTGCGTGGAGGTTGATAAACGGATACTTCTGATTGAAGGCTTTGCTGGCCGCTTTGAGGGTCGGTACCTCCATGTTGACCGAAATGCGCAGCTTTCCCTCTTTCTTGGCTTTCGCCACGATCTCGTCATGATGGGTAAAAAACCCGTAGCCCTTGGCCTCTGCCTGTTGCTTGGCTTTTGAAACAGCGGTGGTCGCTTCTCCGGCAGAGACACACGGGGCGCCGATCCATCCGAACAGGATTGCGACAGTGGTTGTTAGCAGACGTCTCATCGTTACCTCCTTTGCTCTCTTCCGGTATCACAGCGATATGTGAGAGATCAACAATAACCGGATCGCCGAGCTCCGGCAAAAATGCGCGCCGGCAAAGATCAACCCATTGACAAACGGGGTGAATAGTTCTCCTTATGAAGTCCCCTTGATGCCGACCCGCCTGTGGATCTAAGATGACCGCGATATTCCTGTTGAACAGAATGTCGCTGTGACTCGATGGTTGCAGCTGCGAACCCTTAGCGAACGACGACGGAGGACAACATGTTGACCGCAGAACAAAACGAACAACTTACGAAAATCGGACCTGGTACGCCGATGGGAGAGTTGTTTCGCCGCTATTGGCATCCTGTGGCGGCGGCCTCACAGATGAAAGCGCGGAACACCTTCCAGGTAAAATTACTGGGCGAAGATTTGGTGCTTTACAAAGATCGCTCCGGGTCCTACGGGCTCGTGGGGCCGCAGTGCCCGCACCGCAAGATGTCGATGATGTACGGCATCCCGGAGGAGGACGGAATTCGTTGCGCCTATCATGGCTGGCGGTTTGATAAGGAAGGTCGCTGCACGGAGCAACCGTACGATGATACCGAAAATCCTGAAGGACGTTTTAATCAAAAGACGAAGATTCAGGCCTATCC
>JBOHVR010000713.1:0-3494 GCA_050735755.1 Binatia bacterium | reverse complement strand
CTCCAGCATCGGATGGTTGGGCAATTCGGCTTTACGCTTGGCAAATTCTTTCTCTGGTATGCCCATCACCATTCCCAAACCGGCGATGGCATATTTTCCTGAGAGCTTGCTGTTAACTTCCATGACCTATCTCCATTTTGACCTTAACCTTAGTTCCGCTTTGAATTAACTCGAAACCCGAGACCCGAAACTCGAAACCAGAGTTACTTCTCCGCCTTGGGGAAGCCGAAAGCCTTCACCGCCATGCCCATCCAGTCGGGACCCTTCTCGTAGTGATTCCAGTCCTTGAGCCAGATCTTCTTTCCGCGAATGACTTTTTCAACGGCTGAACCGGGCGCATAAATCGAAGATTTGAGCGGTTCATATTTGTCGATAATCGCCTGCGCTTCGGCACTGGCCATGAACTCCAACCAGAGTAGAGCGGCATTAGGATGTTTTGCGCTTTTAACGACCATCTGGGCTTCGGAGAGCCGAACAGGGACGGGCTCAATAATCTTCACCTCGAGGCAACCCGTCTTGTCTTTCTCCTTCGCTCTCATCGTGCTGTGATAATTGATCCCTGAGTGTAGCTGATACTCGCCTGCGGCAATGGAGGTGAGAATCCGCGAGGCCCCTCGTATCCAGACGGGTTCTTGGGCAGCGATTTTTTTGGCGTAATCGAGCATCCACTCTTCGCCTGCCCCCGCCGCGAACGATTGATAATGGAAAGGACGAATGTCCACCAGAAACTTTTTGCCTTTAAGCTCGGGCTTGAGAAAATCCTCCCACCGGTCGGGAACCTTGGACGCCTCCAGCAGGCACTTGTTGTAAGCGACCGTGGCAAAGATAGTCGCCGAAGAGATCGCTCTGCGCGACTGCGGATCGATCATCTTCGGGGGAATCGCCAGGATGCCTTGTTCCGCCATCCCCAGCACATCGAACTTTTTCCCGTGCGGAATGAAACCCTTGTAAAAGTCCTCCGCAATGTAGGAGATATCGTTTTGCGCCGTACCGCTCTGCACTTCCAGCATATAACGTTGCGTTGCCTCTGTTCCGGTGACTTCGTCGAGTTTCACGTCAATGAAAGGATACTTGCTCTTGAATGCCTTCGTCAGCGGCGCAAACGTCTCCGGATCAAGCGAGATAATCCCCGTCAGCCGTCCTTCCTGTTTTGCCAGGTTTACAATGCCCTCGTGGCTCGCGTGGAAAATGTAACCCTTGGACTCCGCTTCTTTCTTGTTCTGGAGCACCGTCGGACCGGCCGCCAGAGCTAATGAACCGAATGCTACGAGACAAAATTCCACCAGCACAAAAAAAAGCAATGCGCAGAAAACTTTAGATCTCATACGTGTAACCTCAATTCTAAAATTGCATGCTGCGTGTAAACCATGTGCCCGGTTTAAAATGTAAAGGATGTCCAGCTTGCACATTATATGACGGCTCCAAAGTTCCGCACTGATTTCAACCCAAATCCGCGACTTCAGCTTACGCTGCGATCACATGGCTTCCGCGATAGCTCGATCCGCGTAGAATTTGGCCCGGCAGCTCTCCCGTGAGGCGGCCGTCCTCGTAGATCGGAGTGCCATTCACAATGGTATAGTGAATCCCCTCCGATCGCTGCACGAAGCGCCTCGCGCCCCCTGGATAGTCGGCCGCCCACTCCGGCTCGCACGCCTTAATCGTGTCAGGATCAAATATCACGAGGTCCGCGGCGTAGCGCGGCCGTATAAGCCCTCTTCCTGTCAGACCATAGATCGAAGCGATCTGGAAGCTGAGCTTGTGCACAGCATGTTCCAATGTCAGCAAACCCCGCTCGCGAACCCAGAGCCCAAAAGGGTGGTGCAATAACCAAACTCCGCGCCGAATTGAACGTGCGCGCCGGCATCGGAAGTGCCGATCAGAACGTAAGGGCTCTTGAGAATCTCGGCCATCGCCGCCGGCTCACCGCCGCCGTTCGCATTCCAGAACACGGTTCCCAAATCTTCTTCCAGAGAAAGGTCTATGAGCGCGTCAACCGGATCCTGGCCACGCATTTTCCCAATCGCTTCCACCGTCTTGCCCGCGTACTTTTGATTTTCGGGCCGCATCGCTTTCTCTACGCGCACGATGTCCCAGCGCCGGTGAAAAACGGTCGGGCGGGGATCACGAAAATCCGCGCGAAGCTTGCTGCGGGTTTCGGGATCTCTAAATGCTTCTCTGCGCGCCTCTTCGGGAAGAAACATCACCGCCTTCCACGTCGGGAAGGCGTCGAAGACCTGCGCGTTTTTAAGGCAGAAGTGCCGCTCCACCGCAACCGTATGGGAGAGACCGTAAGTCTGAAAGCCGTCGTGGAAGATCTTGGCCACAGCGTCCAACTGTTCGCGCCAGAAGGTCGGTTTGGACCAGCGGTGCTGGATACTCTGCCAGATAATCGGCCGCCCGCTTAACCTGGCCAGTTGATCATAGAAGTCAAAATCTTTGATGCTGTTCCGCCCCAGGATGGTTTCGATGATGCCGGAGTTGAGACCCGCCAGGACATCACAAAGCGCAAACAGCTCGTCATCGCTCGCGAGCCGGCTTGCGACCGGCTTGCCGTCTTCTCTCATGTGGCGGTCATTTCGATTGGTCGAAAGACCCAAGGCTCCGCCTCCCATCGCTTCTCGCACTAGAGTCTTCATCTCCTCCACTTCCCGCGATGTTGCCGCTCGCTCCACAGACTCCTCTCCCAGGACATACTGGCGCACCGCGATGTGGCCGACCAAGCCGCCCGCGTTGATGCCCATCTTCCCTTCCAAACTGCCGAGATAGTCACCGAAAGTGTGCCAGCCCCAGGGCACTCCCTGTTCCAAGACCTTGCGCGGTATCGCCTCCACTCGCACGAAACTTTTGACCAACGCATCTTGCGCAGCATCCGATGATTTGACTGGCGCCAAAGTCAAGCCGCAGTTGCCCATGACAATCGAAGTTACCCCGTGCTGAGGCTCGGAGGTCGCGTAGGGGTCCCAGAAAACTTGCGCGTCCATATGCGTGTGGTGATCGATAAAGCCTGGCGCCACAGCAAGCCCCCGCGCGTCAATCGTTCGCTTTGCGCTCTCCCTGACTCTGCCAATTTCGACAATTCGATCTTCCTTGATCGCGACGTCTCCTATGTAGGACGGTAATCCGCTGCCATCGTAGATGCGGCCCCCTTTAATCAGTAAATCGAACGACATAATGCGACCTCCTTGCCTGGCAAGAGTTCTTCGGAGCCAGCTTCAAGCTTCCGGAAGGTTTAATTGATAGAGCCGCGCAACGTTTCCCCTGACCAGTTTTGCCTGGTCATCGCGGGACAAATGGCTCAAGTCCCGTCTGATCACGTCGCGCGAATTCGGCCACGTTGAGCTCCCGTGCGGATAGTCGTTCGACCACATGCAATTGTCCACATACCAACGGGCCAGAAGGTATCCGCCGTTGACATCATTGAAGAAAGTAGGGAAGATCTGTCGCTGGAAGTATTCGCTCGGCCGTTTGTCAATTGGGATCGGCTCATCGTTGCG
>JBOHVR010000712.1:0-4671 GCA_050735755.1 Binatia bacterium | reverse complement strand
GGTGAAAGAGATCCTCAAAAGAGATCCTGTTCATGAGAAAAAGATGAGCTACTGGCAGTTCATCTGGTCGCAGAGCAAAGCGAACGGGTGTTCCTACCATGGCGAAGATCTTCCCCGGTCGCGCGCTGCAGGGAGAGGGATGTGGAGTGAAAACTGTGGCGAAAATGTGAGAAGAGCGTGGCGTTGTTGCATGTCGTGCTGGTTCTGTTGTTGTCGCTTGGGTTTCGATGACTGGCCAGCGTGTTCGATTATCCGCCTGACGGAAATGCGTTATGGAAAGCCATGATTTTTTTGCTTGAGTGGCATGCGACTTGCCTAACTAATTCACGGGTACAGGTTACAAGAATTTCGTCGAGTCTTGGCGTCGCGCTCTTATCCAAGCCGTTTTCTCTTGACCCTATTACTCGGTCTAATTCAAAATACTGAGGCGGGAGAGGCTTAAAGCGCATCCCTGGCTGGTCCGGTGTGACTCAATGGGAAGAGTTTCCAGAAGTGTTGAGAAAGCGGGAGACCAAACAACCATCTTTGCGTATGGATTTGACGCGGCTGGTTTTGATATCCAAGATGAAGCAAAGGAGCTGGCGGACGGGAGCAAGGCGGAGTTTCTTCGTTTTTACGACTCCCGAGACCTGAATAAAGCTGATGGCGTTATTATCCCTCAAGGAATATTCGAGAAAATTGCAACCCGAAAGAAACCTTTTTGGGGAGCTGCGACTGAAGTTTCAGTCCATAAGTGGCCACTCCTGGAACGTGAACGGCAAATCTTTGACTTGCTCAGGAAAGGCAAGTGGGTGTGTTTCCTTGTCGGCAAGATTACCGATGAGATTTCTCAGGGGATCGACTCGCAATCGATTGACGATACAGATTTGTGCAAAAGACTCCTGAACGCCTTTAACATTAGCAGACATCACCGCTATAACCTGGCAATTCCCGCTCGCAGAAGAACTCGGGACAGCGAATTCGAATCTTATGTGCGTGATTATGGTCGCCCCACAACCGTCCTGGAGTTGCCACACGTTCAACCAATCGAAAGGCGCGTCCTCGTCGAGTTGACCAATAACGCGGTGGTGGGCATTGAATTCGAAGATCAGGTCTTCTTCCTGCCTTTTTCTCCACCGGATAAGAAATGGCCTACAGCCGTATCCGTTGTAAAAAGTGTTGCCCTGGCTATTTCGCAGTACCGGCGTCAGCGCATTATAGAGATTCCATCGTGGGTGGACGAGATGAGATTCAGGAGCGAGGAAGCACTGTATCTGCAAATCAATTCCTTGCTAGAGAAGGTGAACAGACTGGAAAGCCAACTGGAATCCTGGAGAGACTACAAAGCCATTCTAACGACGTCAGGAATCCCTCTCAGGAGCAGGATTGTCGCAATCCTGGAGAGTTTCTTTGAACTCAAGGTTGACTGGATTGAAGGGCATCACGAGGAGGCAATCATTAAGGGCGACGATGGATCTCCTTTAGTCATTTTCGAGAGTCGGAGCACGAACGGTGATATTGAAAACGCGTGGATTGATCAGTTGAGTTCGAATAGGAGAAATCAGGGATTGCCGCAGTCCATCCCGGGGGTCCTGTTAATTAACACCGACAGGTCTTTGCGATTGGTGGAGCGGAGGCTTGAAAAGACTATACCTGAGGATCAGGTCCAATACGCCAAAATGCTTAACGTGCTGCTCGTCCGCACCATCGATCTACTTTTTCTCATGCAACAACTGGAAAATGATGTTCGGAGAAAGGAGCGACTGATGGAGCTTTTCTCTTCGGGTGGGGGCTGGCTTAAAGCCGACAAGGAAAGCTACCGCGTAGTGTCCTAGGCGTCCGGTCATGAGAATAATTAATTATGGTAGGGTTCCGCCACGTGCACCAGCCTGAGCGCAGCGCGACACCGATTTGCAAGCACCAGTGCAGATTGCAGAGCTATTTCTCCGCCAGCCCTCAGGTCATGGGCAACAATGATCCTCTTCAATTGACCCATAGAAGCCCTCTTTAACCAATCTTCATTCTTACCCCTGCGCGAGCCCCTATCAGCTTCTCTTCCTGGTTAAATCTGGTCGAATCTATTCTTCATACAGTTTGGCCTATCATCCGCTTTCAAGACGAGCTCAGGGATACTGACGGATCGCTTCGGTTGCGGCCGCGCGTAGCCTGGTAACCGAAGAGCCCTTTGGTCTTGATCATCTCGGCGACAAGGGGCGGCACCATCTCTTCCCAGCCGGGGTCGTTACGCCCGATTTTGGCGAGCGCGTCCTGCGGGAAAATCGTGAGGTAGCTTTCATTGTAGTGGCGGATCGGTTCGAGGCGGTGAATCTCGAGTAGCAGGGCGCGCAGGTGCTGCCATGGCGACGGAAGCGGCGCGGTTTCGACCGTGTAAACTCGTCCCGAGCGCGGATCACGGCCCGGGTACACGTACATCTTCACTGTACGCTTGAAGAGACGGCCTGCCGCTTCGAGCACACCGCCTGGCACGTCCGGGTAATACTTCTCGTCGGCTATCTCCTTTACACTCGGCAAGCCCACCGCGATCCCGATCATGCGGTCGGTATAAGCGGCCAGGTAGTCGGCCAGTTGGTAGTACGGCTCGACCCGCGAGATGACCACGTCAATGCCCAATGCGCCCAAGATGTCCGCCCGGTCCAGGAAGTCGGAGTGACCGATCTCGGGACCCGGGATGAGGCTGCGCAGGGTCATCTCCGCGAGCACGACGGGCTGCTGTCCCAGCACTCCGGGCTCCTCGATGAACTGCTCGCGCGCGCGTTCGAGAAGATCGAGCGTGAGCCTGGTGATAGGCCGGAAGTTACCTCGCTCTACCAGGATCGGCCGCTTGTGGAGCACTTCGGACGGCTGCACAACCTCGCCGCTCGCCGTGAACATCGCGGCATCGGTCAGGTTCTGCTCCACTAACTGAAGGCTCATGAGCCGGTTATCTACGCCCGCGAAGGCGGGCCCGGAGAGCTTGATCATGTCGAGCTCGACGCGCTCACGCGACAACTCATCCATCAGCGAGCCGATGAGCGCCGCCGGATTCCGGCGGTAGAAGGCTGCATAGATCAGGTTGACCCCGAGTACTCCCAGCGCCTCCTGCTGTCGCACGGCGGTCGAGTCGAACAGGTGGACGTGGACAATGATCTCGGAGGGCTTCTCGCGAGGCTGGCTCTGAAAACGGATGCCCATCCATCCGCGCCCCTTCTCCGGATGATGATAGCTTCTTATGGCCACTGTGTCGGCGAAGGCAAAGAAGGTCGTGGTATCGCCGCGTCTAGCTCCGAGGCGTTCCAACAGCAGACCAAACTCGTAATCAAGCATGGCCTCCAGGCGCTTCCGGCTGACGTATTGCTGGGCTGGACCGTAAACTGCGTCGCTCACCGCCATGTCATACGCCGAGATGGTTTTGGCTACTGTGCCGGCCGCACCGCCCACATAAAAGAACCACCGGGCTACCTCCTGGCCGCCGCCGATCTCGGCGAACGTGCCATACGGCATGCGATCCCGGTTCAGCGCCAGCGCCTTTTGCTCCGTATTGAAAGCCGCGTCATTCATAATGCAGCTCCTCCGGGAATGCGCGGCGCTTTATACCGCCCAAGTTCACTGTTTTGGCTCTTTGGGAGCGCGATCTCGGTGAGCACCCTCTTGGCGACCGGCTCCAGGATCTGTTTCGGCCACGATTCTGCACTACAAGAGGCCTACTCAACTACCCATATAGCGAACCCTTGACCGTTTCGAACCAACTCGTCTGCTACATGTTGCTGGAAGACTTCGTTAAACCAAGAAAACGACCGTCGCCCGAACACGATCGTGCCGCACTTTTTGACGCGTGCCGCTTCCAGAATATCATTGATTATGTCTTCTCTGTTGACCGATATCCAAAACTGAGTCTTTAGCGCTCGGGCGGGAACCCTGGCTCTTTTGAGAATTGACTTCGCTCTTTCCAATACCGGTTGTGCTGCTCTCTCGGCGTTTTCAATCCACCGCTTCCGCTTTTCCTTGAGTTCGTCTTCAAGCTTTTCCTCTCTTTTTGGGTTCTCCGATCCCCCGAATTCTCTCAACTCGGGAGGTAGAGGCTCGATCACATAAAGCAGATAAGTAATAACGTCTGTGCCCCCGCGAATCATTTTTCCGACGTAGGTAACTGCTCGCATCGAGGCGTCAGAATCATATACAACGACAAGAATCTTTTTGATCCTGTCCATGGGAATCACCAGAGTGTGGCCATCATTAAAAATATCTCGCTCCCCGCCAAAAAATTGCAACCATTGCTCGAAACATCCAAAGTGCACTGTCAGATAGGATTCGACGGACGCCGGCGGTGTAGCCATGGTTTCCGCGATCGCATCCCTGTCTGTTTCTACTTACGGATTAAGCAAGAAAAGTGCCGAAGGACGACGATAGATAATAGAGCGTCTCTGTTGCCAAAGGGGAAAGCAGTTTTTGCAGTTTAGAGATCCTCGCGATCCTGGCTAAAAGCGGCACTGAACGTAACGATCTTGGATGACCGAGTCGCAAGATCGCCACAGCACGCACGCCATTTTGTCTCACCCGTAGCCTACTTACGTGTGATTTGCGATGATTCCCAACCTATCGCGGTTCTATTGGGAGTGAAGCAAATAGCGCCAGGTTTGAAGAAAAAAATGCCGAAAACCGTGGTTATGGAATGCATACCATGCTTTCCTACAC
>JBOHVR010000711.1:0-3128 GCA_050735755.1 Binatia bacterium | reverse complement strand
GCATGTGAAGCCTCCTCTAAAGAAATCGAACAGTAAAAATTCGTAATTTAAGAAAATAAAAAGGAAACGACATGAAGTCGATCGAGCCGTCCATACCGACCAGAGCGACCGTCCGGAGATCGCCGATCACGCCATAATTTTCAATCGGCTGGTATTCCACAGGTACCCGGTCTAGGGACGCAATAATCATGTCAATGGATTGCGCCGTGCGTCTCTGAGAACCCTTAGTACCGCTCTGAAATCCCTTTGGCAAGAGGAATAGGAATCCGTAACTACCTCGACCTTCCTTCCCTTTGTTCCACGCGCGGGACTCGTTACGCCGGTTTTGGGACATCGAGGCCGGACACGACGCATCGAAGTGAGTCAATCTGAGACTTATTTTCTGGCATCCTCTTTGCGCAAAAAAACTTGGCATCGGGAAAGTCAACGAAGGAACCCGTGCACAACCTTTGGGTTAATCTTGATTCCTATTGATGTGATCAGTCTCATCCTGCTGTTTTTTTAGTCGAGAATTACATCATCCCGTAAGAGAAGATGATAACGGGCCGCATCGAAGAACACCCAGGAGAGATTGCACCTTGCTGACACGCGTGGCGCAAGCCCTGGCCCGAAGCATTGTTGCTGTGGCCGCGGTGTCTCTGCTCGGATTAGCCTTCATCCCGATAGGAAAGAGATTCAGCCAGGGGTTCCAAGCCAATGAAAGCCGGTTTAGCAAGGATTTGACGATCAGAGGCTTAGCCGACGGCAGTTCGGACGAGATGCAATTCCTTCTGGTGTTGTTCCTTGTCAATAAGGCAGTGAAGGCCGCGCCGGGGCTGAGTGTAACCGAAAATAAGCCGATAAAAGCCAGTTCGAGTTCCCCAACCGGCTTTTCGACCCCGTTGCTCGCTCGGGGACTTAGGCTCTTTTGTGTTTCACCAGTCTCGTAACCATAATATTGCTGCATGCTTTGACAAGCTGAGGACGGCTCTCAACGTAGTCGAAGGAGGGACAGCGACGACGCACCCCAGCATCCAGCCCGGCAACCGAAACAGCAGGTATTTCGAGACAGTCTTCGACGGGAAAGGAAACGATTGAGGTGATGGTCATTGGCCTCCGGTATACGCCATCGTGCTCAAGAGAGCGTTTTCGGCTTGGCGCGAATCCAGCCGGGTGTGCTGGACGACGACCGGGACGTCCGACTCGATGACGCTCGCGAAATCGGTGGCCACCGGAACCGGTTCCGGGTCCGTTAAATCATTAAAACGCACATGTCGCGTCCGCCGCGCGGGCACAGCTAATCGATAAGGCCCGGCGGGCTCGCGATCCGTATAGTAAATCGTGATCGTAACCTGCGCATCCCGGTCAGCCGTGTTCAAGATGCAAACCGTCTCGTGACTCTTGAGCTGAGGGTCGGGGCCATGGCTCCAAGCCGGAATGTAGCCTTCCGGAATTGCCCATTGGGTGGCGCCAAGTGGTTTCATCGGGGGTCCTATATCTTTCCCACCATTTCCAGGCCTGGCTTAAGGGTTTTTTTGCCTGGCTTCCAGTTTGCCGGACAGACTTCTCCCTTGTGCTCGCGCACAAAAATGGCCGCTTGGAGCTTGCGGAGAATTTCCTCCGTGCTTCTCCCGATGCTGTTGTCGTGAATCTCGATAGCCTTCAAGATACCGTCGGGATCAATGATAAAAGTGGCTCGCAACGAAACGCCGGTTTCCTCCAAATAGGTGCCGAAGTAGCGGCAAAGCTTGGCCGTGGGATCGGCAATCATCGGATACTGAATTTTCTTGATCGATGGGGATTGATCGTGCCACGCCTTGTGGACAAAAACCGTGTCGGCGCTGACGCTCAAAATTTCGGCGCCAGACTTCTGAAACTCTTCATAATAATCCGCCGCCTCTTCCAACTCCGTGGGGCAGACGAATGTAAAATCAGCCGGGTAGAACAGCAGCACCAGCCATTTTCCCTTATAGTCAGAAAACTTGAGTTTCTTGATGTCGTCTCGATAAAAAGCTTCCAATTCGAAGTCGTCAATTTTTTGCCCAACCTGTGCCATTCGCTTTCCTTTCTGGCCAATGAATTTTGGTTAGTGGAATTGCGGTAATATCTCGCGCTCGTAAAAGCGAAAAAAACCTTCTTGATCGGGGCCCACTTGATGTAGGTAGACGTGATCGAACCCCGCCTCGACGTATTGGCTGATTTTTTCGATATACTTCGATAGGTCCGGCCCGCAGACCAAATTAGACGCGACAGCGTCTTTGGTGACCAGCTCCGCCGCTGCCTCGAATTGCTCGGGGGTGCCAAGCTCGGTCATGAGCTTTCCCGGAAGAGCAGCGACAGGCCAGCACTCGTGCGCGACGCGTCTCGCCTGATCGTCGGTTTGCGCCCAACAGACCGTGACTTGCCCATAGCAGGGCTTATCCTTGCCGTCTGAGGCGCGAAATTTGCGCACCAGCTTGTCGTCGGGAATCGTGCTGATCAAACGAGCCGCAGTGTCGCGATCGAGTTTCTGCAGCGGAATATTGACCGCTCCCGGAAGATGCGCCTGCTTGTACTCCGCGGACGGGAGAACCTCAACCAACCGAGCGTTTTCAAGCATTAACTGTTGGACTTGGTTATGATCTATGTTTTTGGGCATGACTCTTTCTCCATTTTGGATTTAGATGAGTTCGCGCACCTTGTCGGAGAGAACCGTCCAAGCGATCTTGGAGCGGTTAGGCTCCCCGCGCGCCAGCGACTCGGCGAACTTCGTAGCCTGCTCCAAAGTGATTTTAGCCGGCATCGGAGGAACCAAGGGATCAACGACCGCCTCGACAATGACAGGTCCCGGAGTTGCCAGCGCCTCGTCCAGGACGCTGCCGCAGGCCGCGGGGTCTTCGACAGTGTAGCCGGTGCCGCCGCACGCGCGCGCAAACGCGGCAAAATCAATGGGGTGCAGCTCGCAGCCATATTCAGGATTGCCGAGAAAAACCATCTGCTCCCATTTGATCTGCCCCAGCGTATTGTTCTTGACGACGACCACTTTGATCGGCAGGCGGTATTTTACCGCTGTAACGAATTCCGCCATCAACATGGAGAACCCGCCGTCACCGACAAACGCGACGCATTGTCTTTCGGGATAGGCAAGCTGCGCCGCGATGGTATACGGC
>JBOHVR010000710.1:0-7855 GCA_050735755.1 Binatia bacterium | reverse complement strand
ATCCCCACACCGTGACCCTCGATGGCAAGAAAATGACCGCGAAATATATTGTCGTTGCCGTCGGGGGTTGGCCGGTGATGCCGGAGTTTCCCGGTTCGGAATACGCGATCACGTCCAACGAAGCCTTTTACCTGCCGTCACTACCCAAGAGGGTGATCATTGTCGGCGGCGGCTATATCGGCGTTGAGTTTGCCGGAATCTTCCACGGGCTGGGCACGCGTGTGACCCAAGTCCACCGCGACTATGTATTTCTGCGTGGCTTTGATGAGGATGTGCGAGCATTTCTGGCCCAGGAAATGACTAAAAAAGGCGTTCGTCTCCGTTTCAAAACCCAGGTTACAAGGATAGAGCGTATTAACGGCGCGAATCTCGTCAGACTCACGGACGGGACCTCGATGGAAACTGAAACGGTTATGTTCGCGACCGGCCGAGCACCTAACACGCGCATTCTCGGCTTGGAAAACGCCGGCGTCCAACTCAACGGCGCCGGCGCAGTAGTGGTCGATGACTACTCGCGCACGACGGCGCCGAATATCTACGCTGTCGGCGACTGCACGGATCGGATGAAATTGACGCCCGTTGCGCTCGCCGAAGGGCGCGCCGTCGCGGAGACGTTATTCAACAGCCGTCCCACAAAGCCGAATTATGCCAACGTTCCAACTGCCGTTTTCAGTGACCCCAACGTCGCCACTGTCGGCCTCACCGAAGGCGAGGCCCGCACCCAGCACGGCGCAATCGATGTTTACAGAACAACCTTCAAGCCCTTGAAGCACACCCTGACGGGGAGCGACGAGCAAACGCTGATGAAGCTCGTCGTTGATCGGGCAACAGACCGGGTGCTGGGCTGCCACATGGTTGGGGCTGACGCCGCAGAGATCGTCCAAGGCCTCGCTATCGCGCTCAACTGCGGGGCGACCAAAGCACAGTTTGATGCGACGATTGGAATACACCCGACGGCCGCAGAAGAGTTCGTCACGATGCGGGAGAAGGTGACGCCGGCTTAAGAGCCTCGCTTCAAAGTTTGCTGCATGCCTCTGCGCTGCCGCTACACTGTTCCCACAACGAAAGCGCGTCATCCTGAGCAGCGAAGCATGAGGCTCTCGAAGCATGAACGGGGTTTTCACACAGTCTGACGTAGTGAAGGAACTCAGATCCTTCGACTAAGCTCAGGGCGAACGGTTAAGTACTTGATCTTGCTAAATCCACAACCCGTTCTGCTGAGCCTGACGAAGGGCTCCGATCGAGTTTTCACACAGTCTGACGTTCAGGACGGGTCTTCGGCTTCGCCTCAGAATGATCACAGTCACCGCAAGTCCGTTCGCAGTGCGCTGCCCCAGCTTCCGCTAATCACCTTGGTTCCTTTCCAGCCTCAGCTTGAAGTCAGGGCGTTGGATGTAGATGCGCGCATAGTCTTTGCGCTTCGTCAGGTCTTCGACCAGTCGAACGAGCGGATGGCGTGCGTTGAGATATTCTTTGGGCGCACCGCGAGTTTTCAGTTCCGCGACTGCGTCGATTCCCGCATAGATTCGCAGGATCAGATCCTCGTCGGAGACACCCGGTCCGCCGAACTGGTTTCTTACCTCAGCGAGCGAGGGCTCAGGGGGCTTCCAGTCCATCCATTCTCGGGCGCGCGGCCGGTTTAGGATTTTGTCTTTAACGTCAGCATCCATCAGCAAAGGCCCTTCCTGCCCCCACAGTCCCAGACCATACTGAATGGTTTGATCCGTCACTTCCTTGTAACGCTCGCCCACAATGACATTGATCGCGGCCTGGCTGCCGACAAACTGTGAGAGAGGCGTCACCATAATGGGATAGCCGAACTCGGCGCGCACGCGCCCGGCTTCCTCCAGTGTTGCTTCAAGCTTGTCATCCATTCCAACAAGCCTGAGCTGGTGCCGCAGATTGGAAATCATTCCCCCAGGCACCTGATGGCCATACACCGACTGGTCGAAAGCCAGAGGCTGTCCGATCGGAAGGTTTTCTGCTTTCGCGATGGCCGTGAAATGCTCGCGTACCGGTTCGGCCGTCTTTTCGTCCACGCACGGCGTGTAGCCGAGCGCGCGGAGATTTTTTGCCACGTTGAAGATCGATGGTTGTGAGGAACCGTTGGCAAGCGGCGGGATCGCCGTATGCAGAGTCTTGATGCCGAGCTTCGCGGCTTCGAGATAACAAACCGGAGCCAGACCGTTGTTGCAGTGCGCGTGGAACTCCACCGGAACATCGCCGATATTGGCCAGTATGATCGGGATCAGCGCTCGAGCACGATCGGGCGTCAGCAGGCCACCCACATCCTTAAAGCAAATCCTGTACGGGCGGATCGCGGCCGCTTCGCGTGCCTTTTGCGCATAGTATTCATCGGTGTGACGTGGCGAGACGGAATAGATCAGGTTCGCAACCGTGTTCATACCTAACTTGCGCAAACCTTCCAGCTCTTCTTGGAAGCTCGCAAAGTCATTCCAGCAATTCGACGTCCGGGTCAACGTCAGTCCGTAAGAAACCATGCGCTCGATTAGTAGCCCCAGCACGCAGCTCGGAATCTTCTCAAAGGCGTTGTGAAGGCCGCCGTGATACCGTAAGCGCGTCTGACTGAAGCGCTTGGTCCCCTCCCGCAGCCACTCCCACGGATTCTCCTTGTGCTCCCGCACGTATTTTTTGAACATCACGGTGACGAAGAATTCCATCGACTCAAAACCGCACCGGTCCATCTGCTCGGCAATGGAGAGCATCGCTCCGGTTTTCATGCCGAGAGCCCAGAGGCTCTGCTGCCCGTCGCGCAAAGTCGTATCGACAAACCGAATTTCGTTCACGCAACCTCCACGACTCGCAGTGACTAACCGTCCCATCGTTGCTCAGGAACTATGAAACATCAAGCCGGGGGCCGTACCTTCGAACGTCCGCGCCGCCCTTATCTGTAACCCCATTAACCTGTCTCTAGCGCTTTTAGTGGTAAGATAAGCTTCATGGACTACCACGAAATTCTCCCGCGCCTGTTTGTCGGTTCCTATCCAGGGAGTACCGAAGACATCGAAACGCTAAGACGGAACGGAATTTCTGCGGTGCTGAATCTCCAAACTGACTCTGACGTGCAGCACTTTAAATTCGATTGGGACTCGTTGCTCGCCCGTTACAAGACCTGCGGCATTCAGCTTCGCCGCATTCCAGTGCGGGATTTCGATACCGCCGATTTGAAAGACAAACTTCCGGCTTGCATATCGGCGCTAAAGGATCTCATCGGGTCTAGCCATAGGGTCTATCTTCATTGCTCTGCCGGCACAGGCCGGTCCCCGAGCGTAGCCATCGCGTATCTCTGCTGCTGCGGCTGGGATTTGGACGCCGCCGCCGCACACGTGGAACAATGCCGGCCTTGCGCACCGAACATGGAAGCGATCCGCCTTGCTATGCGTGCTTCCGGGAAATGAAATACAAGCTTGCAAGTCGATAAGGCGTTACGCTAAGAGAAAACTCCAGCGCGCCTTGCGGCTGCGCGGAATGTTTCATCGAATCCGATGGAGGGAAACCAGAGTTCATGAGTCAACCTCAATCCCATTTTGTCGACGTGCGCGGTCTTAAAATCCATTACCTAGAGTGGGGCGAACCCAACGGCGAACCTCTGCTCCTAATCCACGGATGGCGCGACCATGCTCAAAGCTGGAACTATTTTGTCGATGCAGTGCGGGCCAAGACCGGAAGGCCGCTCAGGATCATCGCGCCGGACTGCCGGGGCCATGGCGACAGTGGGTGGGTGGGCGCCGGAGGTTATTATTATTTTCCCGACTACGTTCACGATCTGGACTGTGTCATCAACTCGCTGAACATTCCCTCAGTCACTCTTGTCGGACATTCTATGGGTGGAACGATCTCGTTTATGTACACGGGAACCTTCCCACAGCATGTGCGCAAATTGGTCTTGATGGAGGGTATGGGACCGTTGGGTATGACCTTCTCGGACGCACCGCCGCGTATGGAGACATTCCTATCCCAGATGCAATCCATCAGGGAGGGTACAACGGTAGAGTACTCCAGCTTCGAGTACCCAAGCCTCGAAGATGCGGCAAAGCGCTTCCACCGCGCTAATCCACGCCTGACCGCGGAGCGCGCCTTCGAGCTCACCTGCTGGGGCATGCGCCGGAACGAGAACGGCACATGGACGTGGAAATTCGATCCGCTTCACCGCACGACGTCCCCTCTGCCTTTCTACGCCGAACAAGCGATGGAATTTTACCGGCGGATCGAATGTCCGGTGCTCGTGATCTTCGGAAAAGAGAGCAAGCAGACTCCCCGCCCGGATTTACAACAGCGCCTCGGTGCCATCAGGAATCATCGCCAGGTCGCAATCGCCCGCGCCGGCCATATGATCCATCAAGACAACCCCGACGATCTCGCGGACGAGATACTGAGGTTTCTTAGGTGAAAAATCGCTCGTGAGCGCTGTTCGCCAAAAAAAGGTTTGATCGCCAAGCTCATGTTGCCGCGCTGGAAAACCCTTTTGCACGGAGAAGTGCTGGGAGGCTTGTTCCTATGCGGTTTAGGAATTTTTATCCTGCTTCGGGCTTTGAGCCTGGACTATACAAGCGACACTGGCCCAGGCCCCGGTTTTGTTCCGCTCTGGCTCGGAATTGTCATTACCAGTTTGTCACTGTTTCTGATTGTCGCGACTCTTCGCAAATCCTTAGCGCGCAATATCGTTAGTCACGAAACTCCTAACAAGGCCAGCAGATCTCTCGCGAGTTGGCTTGCAA
Organism: Binatia bacterium; assembly: GCA_050735755.1. Taxonomy (GTDB): domain Bacteria; phylum Desulfobacterota; class Binatia; order UBA9968; family UBA9968; genus DATMAM01. The sequence continues at coordinate 3,116 of JBOHVR010000710.1, read as the reverse complement.
TCATGATTGGTGTCGCGCTCCTGAAGATTCTGGGTTTCTATGCCAGTTTTGCCCTTCTTACCGCTTTTTTTGTTCTTGCCATGGAAAAGCGTTCGGTACCTATCGTAGTGGCTGTCGCTGCCGGCAGCGCTTTTGGCTTTTACCTTATTTTCTCTGTCGTGCTTCGCGTCCCTTTGCCCTCCGGACCGTGGGGATTTTGAGTTAAGCCGTGGACGCCTTAAATAACCTCCTCTTCGGTTTCTCTATAGCTCTGGCGCCCGTTAATCTCTTCTGGTGTTTCGCGGGAGTTCTTCTCGGCACCATGATCGGCATCTTGCCTGGCATCGGTCCGGCGGGAACTGTGGCGATATTATTTCCTCTGACTTTTCACATGCAGCCTACCACCGCCTTGATTATGCTTTTGGGAATCTACTATGGAGCAAAATACGGCGGCTCCACGACGTCCATCTTGCTTAATATTCCCGGCGAGTCCTCTTCAGTTGCCACCTGTCTTGACGGCTACCAAATGGCTCGCAACGGCAGAGCCGGTCCGGCGCTCGGAATCAGCGCGATCGCCTCATTTATTTCCGGCACGTTTGGTGTGATAGCTTTGATGCTGGCAGCCCCTCCCTTATCCCGCTTCGCGCTTCGTTTCGCGCCGCCGGAATACTTTGCGTTGATGTTCCTCGGCATGAGCATGGTAGCGTATTTGACAGGAAACTCGGCTTTGAAAGGATTGCTGGCCGCAACCGTCGGTGTGTGGCTCGGCATCATCGGTACCGACTTATTCTCGGCCCAATCGCGCTACACCTTTGGTCGAGCTGAGCTCTTGGACGGTCTGGATTTCATTGTCGTGAGTATCGGTCTATTTTCTATCGCCGAAGTTATGACCAATCTCGAATCCATGGCAAAGCCGAGTCTTTTCCCCGTTCCCAAAGGTCTCAAGAATCTCCTTCCGAACCTGCAGGACCTTAAAGACTGCCGTTTCGCTTTCCTCAACGGCTCGCTGGTGGGTTTTTTCGTCGGTATGCTGCCCGGCGCCGGCGCCACCATAGCCTCGTTTATCTCTTACGGACTCGAAAAAGCCTTCTCGCGCCATCCGGAGAAATTCGGCACGGGAGTAATCGAAGGGGTAGCAGCCCCCGAGGGAGCCAACAACTCAGATGCCGGCGGTGCTTTAGTTCCCTTGCTCACACTCGGTATCCCCGGCTCGAATGTGGGGGCCATTTTACTGGCCGCATTGTTTCTTTGGGGACTGAGGCCCGGACCTCTTCTCATTCAGGAACATCCCGAATTATTTTGGGGCGTTGTCGCGAGTATGTATGTAGGCAATCTCATGCTCCTTATCTTGAATCTTCCCTTGGTACCCCTCTTCGCCCAACTCCTCCGGGTTCCCTATTACGTGCTTTATCCGATCATTATCGGGATTTCTATTGTGGGAGTTTATAGCGTCAATCAAAGCCTGTTCGACGTGTGGCTGATGGGAATCTTTGGTCTTTTGGGATACTTCATGCGCAAGCTCGATTTCCCGGTAGCTCCCTTGGCGTTGGGGATGGTTTTGGGAACTCCTTTGGAACGCGCTTTGCGCCAGTCTCTGATCATGTCTCAGGGCAGCCTGGCGATTTTCTTGAATCGACCGATTTCTTCGATCTTGCTCTTGCTATCAGTTTTTGTGATTGCTATTCCCATCCTTCAAGCGCTGCGGTCGCCAAAACCGCGCGACGGGGCGAAGGCTGAATCAAATATCTCATAGGAGGAAGACATGAGTTTCTTACTTTGTGCTGTGTTAGCTCTCACGCTGGCAGTGCGCGCAGCCCAGGCTTTCGAGCCATCCAAGCCGGTGGAAATGATCGTTCACTCCGCGCCGGGCGGCGGTTCGGACCTCTTCGGGCGGGCGATGATCGAAATGATGCAGCAAGAGAATCTCTACAGAAAGCCCATGCAGGTAATCAACAAGAGCGGCGGCTCGGGCGCTGTGGCAATGTCCTACATGGCGGGAAAAAAAGGAGAGCCCCATACCATCGGTCTTTTTACTTCCGCGGTGATCTTCGCCTCCTTGACCCAGAAAGAGGCGCGGCACACAATTTTGGATCTGACTCCGATAGCTCATCTCATTTTGGAGCCCAGCGTAGCCGCAGTCCGAGCGGACGCGCCTTATAAGTCCATGAAAGATTTTGCCGAAGCGGCCAAGAAGGGTCCGGGTCAGTTGAAACAGGCCGGCGGCGTAGTCACTTCCGTTGACAACATGTTCCGCTTGCTGATCCAGAAGGCGACGGGCGCGCAATGGTCCTATATCAACCTACCGAGCGGTTCCGAAAGAATCGCCAATCTCCTTGGCGGACATATGGACCTGATGCTGGAAAATCCAGATAAAGTCGCCGAATACGTTCGCGCCGGCAAAATGCGGGTGATCGCCGCGCTCACGGAGAAGCGTCTTTCCGGCTTCCCTGATGTGCCCACGATCAAGGAACAGGGAATCGCTATTCCAATTCTCACTCAGTCCCGGGGCGTCATAGCGCCGCCCGGCATACCAGGCGAAGTGGTGTCCTATTGGGAAAATCTCTTTGAGCGTCTCACGAAGACTGAAAGATGGAAAAAGTATGTGCGGGAAAATCAACAGGAGACCCATTTTCTCAAAAGCAAGGAGCTGGCGACTTTTCTCGACGAACAAACCAAACTGTTACGCGTCGTTCTTAACGAAGCGGGGGTTAAGGCGGTCCGCTAGCAGACTTGCCTGCGCGGGGAGGACGAAGGGAACATGAAGAACGAGGCCGTAACAGAGAAATTGTCAGAATGGCTTTGCTCCGTTCGCTATCAAGAGCTGCCGGTCGAGGCGCGAAGAAAAACTCTCGATGTCATCTTCGATTCGGTAGGGTGCATGGTTGCGTGCTCCGGCCTTCCCGAAGTGAAAGCGATTGTTGAGTTTGTCCACGAAATGTGCGATCGGCCGGAGTGCGCGATCGTCGGCTACAACCTGCGCAGCAGCGTGGCCGGCGCTGCCATGGCAAACGGCGGCATGGCTCACGGCGACGAAGTCGATCCGGTTCACCTGAGCTCCTCCGGCGGACATGTGGCCGCGGGCGCTGTGCCGACGGCGCTCACGGTAGGAGAGTGGGTGGACGCGGCCGGAATCGACA
>JBOHVR010000709.1:0-5526 GCA_050735755.1 Binatia bacterium | reverse complement strand
CATTAACACCGCTCACGTGGCACCGGAAGAGATCCGCGCCTTTAAGGACCTGCTAAATCCCAAGTGGAGAGGAAAAATCGCCAGCCGCGACCCCGCGCTCGGGGGCAGCGCGGATACGATCGCGTCTGTCCTGTACGACCGGCTGGGAGAGGAGTTTGTCAAACGGCTCTACATCGACCAGAAACCGGTGTTTAGTCGAGACCGTCGAACCACTCCCGAATGGCTGGCGCGCGGGACTTATCCCATCTGTCTGGCATGCAATTCCGACGAACTGGAGCTTTTGCGCAAGGAGGGTTTCAAGCTCCTAGAAATCTTCGAATTCGCGGACGCGCCCGCTTACTTGTCAGCCATTCCCTGGGTGCTTGTGCAGATGAGCCGGGCGCCACACCCGAATGCGGCGCGGATTTTCCAGAACTGGCTACTCTCGAAAGAGCCCATGGAGATTTATTCCCGCGGCTTTGGCTCCGTGACTCTGCGCGCGGATGTCGATGAGTCCTTCCTGGTCCCTAGCAGAATACCGCGGCCGGGCGTCAACTACGTCGATACGGCGGATTGGCATTGGAAAACGGTGCGTGAGCAAGAGCTTGCCGCGCGTATCCGCAATCTGCTGAAGGCCCATAGATGACGGGAGATATTCGGTCCTCATTTCTCTCCCTAACACGCAGGAGGTTCTCATGGCCAAGTCTTTTGCGCGCTCTGCGGTTCTGACAACACCCGTATACGGAGAGGCCAATTTCATGTGGTCCAGTGACTATCCTCACGCAGCCTGCACTTGGCCTCATTCACAGAACATTCTTTATGGGTTGGGTTTGTAAACAAGCGCCATGCCCGGCTTCTCAATCATCAAAGAAGCGGATTGGAGGAACTCGTGAATAGGTTTCTGTGTGTGGCGATTGTGCTCGTGACATTATCCGGTTTTTTGGAGGAGGGCCGTGGGTTGGCAGCGACGATATCTCCCGCCGTGGTGAAAGCCAAAGAGCAGGCCGAGGCGAAGGGATACGTTTTCATCCCGAGCAAGAATGAAATCCTGTCGAAAGCCAAAAAAGAGGGGCGGCTCGAAGTGCTAACGTTCTTGGAAGCGGACGCCAAGCAAGCGATGGTCGACGCTTTCAAGAAGAAGTATCCGTTCATCAAAGAACTTTACGCCGAAACCATCCAGGGCACCGATGAATACCAGCGCTTTATTCTCGAGATGAAAGCGGGTCGGGTAAGACGATGGGACACCGTCCATATATCCAATCAGGTCTACAACGAATACCCTCCGTATTTAAAGAAATTTGACCTCCTCGGCATGGCCGAGCAGGGGATACTGAACATTCCCCCCCAAATTATCGATTCGAACCATCGGACCATCGTCTCGAAAGGAACCCAGGTCGCGGTCGCCGCCTACAACAAAAAGCTCATTTCTCCAGACAAAGTTCCCACGACCTGGGAGGGATTCCTTACACCGGAATTTCAGGGAAGGAAGGTGGTTGTGGATGTCCGGCCGCTCTCCGTCGCGAATCTTGTGCCGGCGTGGGGACTGGAAAAAACGCTCGAGTTCGCAAAAAGGATAAGCGCGCAAAAGCCTATTTGGGTAAGGGGGAGCCGAACGCTCGCGAATATGGCGCTGGGGGAGTATGCGATTTTCATGGGTCTGAACCTGTCGAGCGTGATTGAAGCGAAGGCGAAAGACCCAACAGACAGCTTGGAATTCCAGCTTCTCGACCCCGTACCAGTGCGGTTTGGGAGCGCCGACGGCGTCTTTGGAACCGCTCCCCATTCTCATGCGGCTCTGCTCTGGTTGGAGTTCCAGGTTTCGCCGCAAGGCCAGGAAATCCTCGACAAGTACGGGCCCGCTGATGGATCCGTCTATGTTCAGGATTCAATACAGCATAAGTTGATTCGCGGAAGAACGCTCTCGCTTTTGACCTGGGAGCTACAAAAAGATCTCGACCATTGGGTGAAAAAGATCGTGGAAGGCTATGGCTTCCCAGTCGCTGAGAAGCGGTAAAACCGTACATTTCAAATTTCACGCAGGGAGGCATTAATGGCAGACTTTAAACTGATTTCAGCCGATGGTCACTTGAACGATCCTCCGGCCGCCTGGGAAAGAGTGCAAAAGGAGTACGGAGAGACGGCGCCGCGGGTTGTCGAAAATCTTCCCGATCGCAAGGGGCTGTGGCTCGTCACCGAAGGTCTCAAGCCTTCACCCTGCTGCAATCCTTCCGTGGGGTTTCTCGTCGCCAAACCAGAAGGGGTTACCGGTGTGGACGTGGATCAGGTGGATGATGACACGATTGCAAGGTTTCGCGAGAACTTTCGTTATGAGGATCATCCTGGTTCTTGGGAGCCGTCGGTGAGATTAAAGGAACAGGACCGGGACGGAGTTGAAGCGGAAGTTCTTTTCTCCAGTTGGGCGCGCATCTTCTACGTGCTCAAAGACGCGGCCTTTCAGCGAAGCTGCCTGCGCTCCTATAATCTTTGGTTGCATGAATTTTGCAGCCACAACGCCAAGCGCCTGATCGGCATCCCGCTTCTTTCGATTCTGGACATGGAGAAGGCGGTTGCCGATATGAAGGAATACGCCAACTTGGGGTTCAAAGGCGTTCAGATACCGCCGGGCATCAAAGACGGCGCCTACTACGACCCGGTTTATGAGCCGATGTGGGCCGCAGCCGAAGATCTGAACATGCTCATCGTTATCCACTCGGGCCAGCTTCAAGGCGGAGAATCAAGGCGCTGGTTTGCAAAGCTGAATAGCGCGGATGAGTGGCCCGGCTTCTTTCAGCACTCACGACAAACGGTCATCAAAACCGTTATCGGGCACATGATCTTCTCCGGTCTTTTTGACCGGCATCCAAATCTGAAAGTTGTGTGCACCGAGTTCGAAGCCGGCTGGGTTGGAATCATTGTCCAACAGGTGGACTACCAGTACGGTCCGAAGAAAACGGCCCACGGCACAACCCTCGGAGATGAGATGAGGCTTAAGTTGCCGCCGAGCGAGTATTTTAAACGAAACCTATGGTTTACGTTTATGGATGACCGTGCCGCCGTATTGACTACGCCGATTTATGGCGAGGACAATTTCATGTGGGCAAGCGACTACCCCCACGCGGCATGCACCTGGCCTTACTCCCAAAAGATCGTTGATCGCATGTGCCATGGTGTCGATCCGGCAGTGAAACGAAAGCTGTGCCGCGACAACATGAATCAGGTGTACACTCTCGGCCTTAGAACTTAACCAGAATGTCGCTGGGAAACGAACCTAAAGGAAAACCTTAATTAAGCAATTTTTAGAAGGAGGGAAGAAAAGATGGGACGCATTGTTCACCTAGCCATGAGAGTTGAGGATCTCGATAAAGCGACTGAGTTCTACACCAAAGTTTTCGGCTTCACGCAGGTTAAAGTGCCCGGTTTGAGGAGCACCGCGCGATACCTGACGGATGGTGCGGTGCATATCGCCATTAATCAATCTCGCGCCGGCAAAGACGAAGGGCCGGCCATCGACCACTTCGGCATCGAAGTCGATGACGTGAGCAAATGTATCGATGAAGTCGGCAAGTACGGCTGCAAGGTCGTGAGCGAGCCGGGGAAGGTTGTTAAATTTCGTGCCCCGGGCGGCATTGTCGTCGAAGCCGTGCCCGCCGGTTCGAAACCTGGGATTGGCGACGAGAAGTAAAACTTCTTCCGATCTAGCGTCGTTCCTCAGAAAGAGTTGAATGAAAAATGTCATTCTGAGCCGCAGGCGAAGAATCTCTAAATGTTTTTGGATCCTCCGCTCGCTCAGGATGAGCGACTCTAAAATCTTAGCAGTTTTCGGTTACTTCCGGGACACTACACTAGAGACTAATGTCAATCACCATGAGAATACAGACCTTTCTCCTCGCGTTGTCGATAACGGAACGGATCAAAGAAATACTCAGAGCGAACAGGTGAGCCGTAGATCTTCCGACAGTTAGTGTTTAAAAATCTCCATATACCTCTTCTGAAAGTCATTCAGTGCTTCGGGCGAACCGACATCCAGAGGAATCATCTTCACGCCGGTCCGCTTGACCTTTTCCATGAACGAGGACACCACGCCTTTCCGAGCCGAGGGCTTGACGAATTTTTTTTCTATGTAACCCTCCTGAATTTCACGCGAGAGGACGTGATCGAGGTAAAGTTTGGCTGAGTTGGGATGGGGCGCGCGCGCCGCTGCGCCGATCGTTGTAATGCTTACAACCGTTGGGTCCGGAGGGTTCCAGTCGAGCGGAGCGCCGCGTAATTTGGTCAACTCGACTCTGGGTCCATTGGAAACTACGGCGCCCGGATATTCGCCAGCCGCGATCAACATCGTGATTAGTGTATGCCCGCTGCGCATGGTGAAGTTCTGCTTGGCAAGCTGGCGCATATAATCCACGGTCTTTTTCTCGCCCCAGTAAAGGCACAAGGAGCCGAACCAGCCGCCTTCCGTGTCTTCCATAACCAATCTTCCTTTCCACTTGGGATCGAGAAGATCGCTGTAAGTCTTGGGCGCATCCTCCGCGCGGACGACTTTGGTATTGTAGGGAATGACTTTCGGATTAAGATAGAACGCGGTCCAGTGACCTTGCTTGTCTTTGAACGCGGGCTCGAAGCTTTCTCTCTCCGGGGACTCGTAGCGCATCATCAGGTTTCTTTTGATGAGGTGCGACATCAGCGGCTGATCGATCCCGATGACGTCGACGAGATAAGTATTGGCGGCGGCTTCCGTCATCACCCGCGTGGCAACCCCTTCGCCTGCGCCGGAGGGCCGCCAAAGCGAAACATCGATAAAAGGATATTTTTGCTTAAAGGCTTCGATGACTTGCGTATGATCGGGCACGGCCAGCACAGAATAGATCGCAAGCTTGCCCTCTTTCTTGGCGCCCTCGATGAGATCTGCGCGGCTGGTACTTTGCGCGAGCGCGATGGAGGGGCCGGCCAAAAGAATGACCAGCATGCATACCGAAATTGGTCTTTTCATAGCGATCCTCCTTGTTTTTCAGAAAGAGTTGAATCAAAAAAGTCATTCTGAGCCGCAGGCGAAGAATCTCTAAATGTTTCTGGTTCCTTCGCTCTGCTCAGAATAACACTTGACGCGGTTGTCATACTGAATCCTTCGACGTCGCTCGGGATAGGCTCCGTGAAGGATCTGGAGTTAAAAATAAATCACTGCCAATTACTTCACCAGATTGTATTTTCTCTCCACGCTTGCCGAGTCATAGGGAACAAACTTATTTTCTCCCGGACCTTTGATGTGCGGCGTCTCGCCTTCATCGAATAAACCGATTGCGCCTTCGCTTGAGCGGCCGCCGATCAACGCCGGGGCGTGTGTTTCCGCGACGGCCGCGTCGGCGTTGGAATTGTTCCAAGCCCAGTGGACACGGTTGGCGGGAATCCTGTGAAAGTCGCCGCTTTTGCACTGGAAGCCTTTGTCCTCGACAAAGAACCAGATTTCCCCTTCCATTACGAAGTTAATTTGCTCCGATTCGTGGGCGTGAGGTTTCGTGTGATATCCGGGGGCCCTTACTGCCACCATCATGC
>JBOHVR010000708.1:0-4609 GCA_050735755.1 Binatia bacterium | reverse complement strand
GGGACAGCATCCAGCCGAACGCAGCGGTGGGCCACGCCAAAACGTTGAGATAGGCGATAAAGGCCACGAGGTCGGCAAGCGCCAAATCCCCGCGAACAACCCGACTGCCCCCGTACCAGAGAACGATAAGAATGGTAAATCCGCTGATGCCTTTCATGAGCGGCTCGATGCGCCCGCGCAGGGTTGCCAGTTCCATGCTCCGTTTCTGGTATTCCTCATTCAAATGAACGAACTGCTGCACCTGATTGTGCTCTTGCGCATAGGCCTTGACCACATGGATGCCACTTAAGTTTTCCTGGATGTGGCTGCTCAAGGCCGCCATCTGTTCATGAACCCTGAGAGAGGTTCGTAGGATTTTGCCGCGGAACTTCCGCACGGACCAAATGAGAAGCGGATAAGGCAGCAGGGTCGCCAAAGTCATCCTTACGTCGATGGAGAGCATCAACACCATGGCATAAAAGTAATACAGCGGCGCATTGATAAGATTGAGGATTCCCGGCCCCAAGAGCATGCGTACGGACGAGATGTCATTAATCAGACGCGACATCAAATCTCCCGTCCTTTGCGCGTGATAATAGCTCAGGGGTAGCTTCTGCAGATGTGCGAACAGATCGTTGCGGAGATCATATTCGATATCGCGAGCGGCATTGAAAATGAAAAAACGCGAGAAAGTTCTCAGAATTCCCTGAAAAATGGCAGCCACCGCGATGATAACGGCGTAGGTGGTCACCTGCTGCAGCGATCCGCCGTGTTCGATGAGACTCACTGCGGCACGAATCCACCACGGGATCAGCATGATGAAGGTGACGGTGCCAAAGAGAGCTGCCGCGCCCAGAACGTAACGCCGCCAGTAGCGCCAGAGATAAATTCGCAGACGCCCGATGCTGCCCATTAGAAAAAGTTATACCTACCCCTTTGAAGCCGCGCAATCTTGTATCCGCGACAATCGTCAATTTTCTCGGGCATGGCGCGCTCGTTTCCCTCCCCATTTTCCGTGTTTCATCCTTGATCCTCTATTCTCTGTCTTCGGTCCTCAATTTCTTCCTCAGCTCTCGTTCCGTTGTCCGATACTTGAAAGCTTTGCGGCCGTTGATCAGAAGAACCGGGACTTCGTCGCCGTATTCGCGCCGCAGATCCGGCGCGCTATCTACGTCGATCTCCTCGACCGTGAGTGGGATCTCTTGCGCGACGCGCTGGATGATCGCCTTCATCTCTTGACACAGGCAGCAATCAGCTCGGGTGTAAAGCGTTAAACGGCAGGCCATAAACCGGGGTTTGAACGAATCGAGCGGGTTAAACCGCTCGAACTGTTCGATCGTTCGAAGACAGTGCCTCTGATCAGCGGCCATGAGCCGGGTCAGTTGCTCCCCTGGCCCGGAAGCGTCAGTATCCTCTGCGGAATTCTTAGCGCGCTATAAAAAAACTCGGAGAGCGTGCTCAGCGGCGCGGGCGTAATGACCGCTTCTTCCACCGGCCCCTGAACTCGAAAACTGGCTACCATGATCGAATCTTTAATTCCTGCGATTCCTGGACCGATCAGAGGAATGTAACTAACGACCGATCCCATCCTGGGAAAAGGCCTCAAAGCCACCACGGCATCGATGACATCGTTAGGAGCGTCGTATTGGCCCGCTCCGGTGATGCTGATATCATCGCTGTCAACCAGAAGATTCTCCGCCGAGTAAACTCCCTTTACGATCTTAAAATCTCCCGTGATCCTGCGAAAGCGGATTCCCTGCTGGTTGAAATCCGGCAACTGGAACGAAAACCAGCGCGTCAAATCCATCAGGTTCAGAATGCGCACCAGCAAGGTCAGCCGGCGCCCGACCCCGTTTTGAATTTCAAGGTTGAAATGGCCCGTCATGTTCCTTTTGCGCTCCGCCCTGGAGAGGCCGTTCGATTCCACCTTGCCCTCCAAGTTGACGCTACCCGTAATTTCCCGGGTTCCCGTATCGAACCAACCCAACAGCCGCTGCACCGGCACGTTCTGGATTTTCGGCTCGAGGACATAGTCGAGCCCTTTGGGCCAGTCCATAAAGGACGCCCGGCCGTCAACTTTTCCTCCGGATGCGCTGGCAGTGAAATTCTCCAGGCGCCACAGTCGGCGCTCCAAAAAGAGATCGGTTCTGAGATTAGCGAATTCAAAACCCTCGAACCGGCCCTTGCCGATGCTCACTTTTCCCGAGGCTTCAAACCGATCGTACCAGCTTTCCTTATCGGCGGTCTCTTTGGGCAAGAGCAGCGCAATATCCATTTCGGGCGAATTGAGCATAAAAACCAAACGCGGTTTTTCCGTCCAATTCAATCGCCCGGAAAATTCGACCCCAAAGTTACCCACCTGGGCTCTCATTCCCTGCAAGTCGACGGTCTTTTCATCCAATCTGATGGTGCCAAAAATCTGCCGCGGCGGCTCGCGAAACGAAGTGAGCTGAGCCTGCACTCCCTGCAGCTCCAACACCCCGCTTACCTTGCGATCCGTGTCCTGGCTCAGAGATGTTTGATAACGCAGCCATCCGCGGACGGTCCCCTCCTGAACCGCGCCCGAATGGAGCAAAAGCCGGCTGATTTCCGCCGCGCCCACTCCCGGAGTTTCAACGGTCAAATCCAATTGAGACTTTTCTGAAGCGTAATCGCGGACCAGGCAGCGTAGCGTTACCGGTGATCCGGCAAAGCTGGCAGTGAGCTTCTCGGTGGTAATTTCACCCGGGGAGATGTTGATCTCCCCGTTGATATCTTTGAGAGCAATATGATCGGCTTGGAGAGCCGCCTCCGCCAATCCTATCTGTCCTTGTATCTGAGGCCGGGAGCCGAAGTCGGTCCGGATGGAAAGGTCAATTGCAGCTTTTCCGCTTACCTCCGTGGGCTTGCCGACCGCTTTAACCAGCGGCTCGGGAAAGAGATCAGGCTTCAATTGCTGGTGCAGCTCTTCGACGTTGAGTTCACCGCGCGCGCGCAGCTCTAAAAGATCGCCGCCGGCGTGCCCGCGGAGGAACCCGCTCACGTCGTCCAAACGCGACCGGCCGTAGGCTCCCTTGAAGCCTTTGAAGTAAAGAATCCCTTTCTCAAAGGTCAACAACCCGCTCACGTTTCTAAGCGGCAGGTACTCGGGTCCCGCAGGATCGGCTGCGGCATCCCGCACTTCCGCGACAAACGCAACTCTTTCTTCTGGACTCAACTGACCCAGACCGCGAATCTCCGAGAGGCGACCGTCCAAATCGAGACTGGCAAGACGGATTTCGCCTTGGTTGAGCGATTGCGCCAGCGAGCGCCAGCGCGACGAGCCTAGAAAAGTCGGCGGCAAGTAGGTGCGCGCCACCGTCAGCGGCAAGAACGGCGTCGAAATTTTCAACCGAAGGTAAGGGTCGTTCTCGGCGTTGAAAACGGCCGATCCCTGAGCCGCGAGAAGGATCTCCTCTGAACTCAATTGCAGACGCTTGAGACGAATTTCTTTCTTCTGCCACTCCAGATCGACTTCCAGGCGCCCATTGCCGGGAGAAACGGTTCCCGCGAGAATCGGCTCCGCATTGACTTTAAGGTCGCGCAACACCGCCTCCCCAGCCGCGCGCATGCTTTCCGCGACCGTTCCGCTCAGGCTAAGACGCAGGCTCACATTGCCGCTCCACGATTTTACCGGAAGAATATCTTGATAGTATTCCTGCAACAGGCCCGCGGGCCATCCTGAGGTGCGGAGCTCGGCGTCCAACCGGGCGCGCCGCAGCTCAAATGTCTTTTCCGGAAATTGAATTCTTCCCCGGGAAGCGACCGCCACGCTTTTGCCCTCTCTCCCGAGCACAGCTCCTAATTCGTAATCCAGAGCCGGTGTTTCCACAGTCGGCCCGCGATCGCTTGCCCCCACGGATGGCCGCCTAAGGAAACCGCGCTGCGTCACACGCTCCAGGCTAAGATTCGCTTGTCGCAATTCCGTAACCAGCGAAGCGGCCTGGCGATAATCGTCGCGGAAGGTTACATGGCCGCCATCGATACTGATTTTCTTGACATCGAGCGCGAAGGGGAAATCGCCGCGTTTCCGAAACAGCACGCGGCTCAGAATTTCCAATAAATCCACCTGGCCGGCTTCATTCCGTGAAACTTGCAGCGCGGGTTGATGGAAGCGCAATTCCTGCACCACAATCTGCCAATGCCACAGAGGCAACAACGCCACCCGCGTGACCACTTTCGGCGCAGAGACAAGCGGCCGCGAATCCACGGGATCGCGGAGGGAAAAATCGTGCAGCGAAATCCCGGTGACGCCGCCAAATTCCATTTCGACAGCGCCCATGCTTACTTTCAATTGGCTGCTTTCTTCGAGCTCGCGGATAAGAAGGCGCCGAAATTCCCCAGCCTCGATCAGGTGGTTCAGGAGGAAAAGTACAATGACAAGAAAAGGAACGATTCCAATCGCGAGCGCGCTGGCAATTCGTATGAGTCGTGACAGCAAATGACCGGTAAATCCACGGCGTCCAGCGCGCATCCGCCTCATGCTATATGGAAGTCCGCCATGGGCGCAAGAAGAATCAAGCAAAGTTCATGTTGAAGCTTAGCGAAAGTGTCACCTTATCTGCTGAGCGAAAGTGTCACCCCGTGGGTCTCACTCACGTCAGTATGTCAT
>JBOHVR010000707.1:0-4630 GCA_050735755.1 Binatia bacterium | reverse complement strand
CGTTTCCCAAGGTCTTGCGGCGGTGGCTGAAGGCCGCACGCACAACTTTCTTCAGGAGTGGCAGATCGCGTGCGGGAGCCAGAGGTTCGGAAAAGAAGCGCATCTGCAAAACCGTCGACTGCACTTTTGGCCGCGGGAAGAAAGCCTCCTGAGACACAGACATGCGGTCCAGGACCTCTCCGTGGATCTGCCACCACACCGACAGCGCCCCATAAGCTTTCGTTCCCGGACTGGCGGCGATTCGATTGGCAACCTCCCGCTGCAGCATCAAAACGACAAGCGAGAAGCGTTCGCGTTCCTCAATTAACCGGAAAAGGACCGCAGTGGAGATGTTGTAAGGTAGATTTCCGGCCAGCTTTATCTTGTGATTCGGTAGCATCACGCCGAAATCGACGTTGAGAATATCATCTTGGACAACGCAAAGATCGGCGTGGTTTGCCCACGGAGTCCTCCGCAGCCAATCGACCAAAAAGGAATCCACCTCGACAGCCCACACGTGGCGCGCATGCTCGGAAAGCCTGCGCGTGAGAAAACCCAAGCCCGGACCAATCTCAAGAACCTCCTCATCCGGCGTGAGCTGCAAAAGCTTGACGATGCCCTCAATGACATTGCGATGAATTAGAAAATGCTGTCCCAGCTTCTTGCTGGGTCTCACTGGCAGCTCCTGCAGCGCCTGTTGCACCTCTTTAAAGAGAGAAATCATGAGCGATACATCGCCTTCTCGTTCATCTTCCTAGAGAGTGAGGTCCGCGTCCGCGTTCAACGTAAAGTCGTTTCGTTGACCCCGTAGCAGTTTGTAGGACCCGGTCAAAGCGATCATGGCGGCGTTGTCCGTGCAGAATGCTGGCGACGCATAGTACACTTCCAATTTTTCCCGCTGCCCAATCTCCGTCATTCTCTGCCGCAGGCGACTGTTCGCAGAGACGCCACCGGCCAAAACAATCCGGCTGATGCCATGATCGTTCGTCGCCCTTAACGTCGGGCCAACCAGCATGTCAACGACCGCCTCTTGGAAACTGGCCGCGAGATCTGCTTTCATCGCGCTCCACTTTTCTTTTCCCGCCGTTTCCAAATAATGCCATAGAGAGGTTTTTAAACCGCTAAAGCTAAAGTCATACGAACCGCTTTTGAGGCGCGCGCGCGGAAATCGAATGGCGCGCGAATTTCCCTTTTGTGCCAACAAATCAATCACCCGACCGCCGGGGTAACCGAGATCCATCAGTTTTGCCGCTTTGTCATAAGCTTCTCCAGCGGCGTCGTCCCGCGTTCCCCCCAAGTATTGGTATTCTCCGAACGCTTTGACGATGTACAGTAACGTATGACCCCCCGACGCAAGTAATGCCACATACGGAAAAGGAACCTCGCGCTCCAAGAAGATGGCTAACAAATGGGCCTCGAGATGGTTGACGCCAACGTAGGGAATCCGCCACCGATACGCGATTCCTTTGACTGTCGAAAGACCCACAAGAAGAGATCCGACAAGACCCGGGCCGTACGTGACGGCAATACCTTCGATCTCCTTCAAACTGACGCCGGCGCGTTGCAGCGCACCCTCAATTATCGGCAGGATCTGCCGAATGTGCTGGCGCGAAGCCAACTCAGGCACAACACCACCGAACGGAGTATGAATGGCGTCTTGAGCCGAAACTAGACTCGAAACAATCCGGCGTCCGTCCGCAATAACAGCGGCCGCCGTGTCATCACAAGAGGTTTCAACTCCCAGGACCAGCATGGACGAAAACTACTCGGTGAGACTCAGCGCGGGAACCGCTGGTTGACGGACCGTAAACGACTCATTCCTTCGCCAGCGATCTTGTTACCTGGATTCAGCTTGAGAGCCTGTGTATAGCTCGACTCCGCTCTCTGAAAGAAGCCCAGAGCACGAAAGTTTTCCCCTCTTAGAGCTAGCGTCTCCGCTAACCAGTAAGGCTCATTGACCAGGCGGGATTCCGCCACGTCAAGGAAGTTTAACGATTCCTGATAGCGAGCCAAATGGTAGTGGGCTTTGGCGAGATAATAATAATTGTACGGATTGCTCGAATCGATGGCGATACTTCTCTCCAGGCTGCCAAGAGCTCGCCTATAATCCTCGTTCGCCAGCATCTTCTTGCCCTCTTCAGTCAAGCGCAACGAGGCGGCGCGGCGGGGCGAAGTCTGCGGCGAGATTTTGGCGACTAGAGAGCTATCGTCGGGGAGCGCCGCAGTCGGATCTTGCGGCTCAGGAGGCGCGCTTCCCTCAGCGGTAACGCTCGGCTGCTGGGAAGAACGGTTCTCCTTCTTCTCTTTCTCTATCGGCTTCGCCTGCTCGGGTACGGTCCGCGGCTCGGGCTGTGGCAAACCCTTGGGCATAGACTCCACCTTTGGTGCCGGCGATCGGGGAACTCGCATCGCCGGTCGACGCGCAGTCGGCAGAGCACACGCGTCCAGGACCAGCAACGGAATGAGAGACACCAGCCACCTGCAGGTGAGCCTGACAACGCTATGACCCAATACCGGGTGTTGGTTTGGCATGGCGCTATCCTGGAGGCTCCGCCGGCGATGACCACAGCCACCGAAAACCTCGCTCCTCCGCAGTGCTCGCTGGATGCAACTGGCAATCCGCCGTCGGTTCCTCCCCCTCAAGAAAAGCCTCGGTAATAATTTGCGGGCAACTGGGCGTTGCCCGCTGTCCCGACAGCGGGTCGATATCCACCAGCTTGACGCCCGGCGGCGGAACAAAATCGGTAACCGGGGTTCCTTCCGTTGCGCGCTTCATGAAATCGGTCCAGATGGGCAACGCGGCCTGAGATCCTGACAGGCCTAATTTGCTCTGATTATCGAATCCGACCCAAACCACTGCCAAGAGATCCGGCGTATAGCCGACAAACCAAGCATCTTTTGTATCGTTGGTTGTGCCGGTCTTTCCTGCTGCGGGTCGACTGAAACCCTGAGCCCGGGTCGCCGCCGCGGTCCCTCGATCCAGAACCCCTTTGAGGAGATGATTCATCATGAACGCGAACTGTGGACTGATGACTTTTCTGACCCGAATATCGCGTCTCTCAAGCAGATGCGCCTGCTGCCCCATCACCTGTTTGATGCTTAACAGCTGTGTCCGAACGCCGTTGTTGGCCAATGTCGAAAATGCCGCGGCAACTTCTAAAGGGGTGACTTCGACGCCGCCGAGCGCCAGCGAAGGTAGCACAGGAAGAGAGCTTTGGATACCGAGGCGGTAGGCCATCTCGCGCACGTTTTTAATACCCGTATCACGCGCGATGCGCGTAGTCGCCGCATTCAACGACTTTTCCAGCGCTGTGCGAAAAGTAACGATACCAAAGTACTCCCCCTTGTAATTTTCCGGCTTCCATTCCTGCCCCTCGTAGCTCCATACAAAAGGGGCGTCCTCAATTAAACTGGCTGGGGTAAATTTTTTGCTTCCGTCTTCGGAGCCATACATGAGCGCGGCAAGATACACGAAAGGCTTAAAGACCGAGCCGGGTTGGCGCTTCGCTTGCACCACTCGGTTGAACTGCGAACTCTGGTAGTCACGCCCGCCTACCATGGCCTTGATTTCTCCGGTCTGGGGCTTGATGACGACGATCGCACCGTCCAAGCGATCGTCCCCCGAACGCTTGCGCAAAAAAGGATAGCCTTCCTCAAGGCGCTTCAATCCCTGGGACAACGACGACTCCGCGATTTTTTGCAGCTGGAGGTCCAAACTCGTGAAGATCCGCAGACCCTCGGCGGTTAGAACTTCGTTCGAATAGTTCTCGGCCAGTTCCTTACGTAGGAAATCGACGAAAGATGGAGCGTCGTTGACGACTTTGATGAGCTCACGCGGCTGGATACGTTCTTTTAGACTCTTATCGTACTGCGGGCGGCCAATCAGGCCCAGCTCAAGCATCTTCGCCAGCACCACGTTTCGACGGTGAGTCGCAAGTTCTAGGCTCCGATAAGGGGAGTACCGATTGGGAGCCCTGATCAGACCGGCCATGAGAGCCATTTCTCCGGTGTTCAAATCGCGCAGATCCTTGCCGAAGTAGAATTGCGCCGCCTCCCATACGCCAAAGATTCCTTGCGCTCCCTTTTGCCCAAGATAAATCTCGTTTAAGTAGTTCTCCAGGATCTCTTCTTTGGAATACTTCCGTTCGGCAATCAGAGCCATCAGAAATTCCTTGGCTTTGCGCTGGAGGGTGCGTTCATCGCCGAGAAAAAAATTTTTCATAAGCTGCTGGGTCAGCGTGCTCCCGCCTTGCACAATCCCGCCGCTGGTCACATTGACCCACGTGGCCCGCAGGATGGCGACCGGATCGACCCCTCGATGACGAAAAAATCGCTCGTCTTCAATCGCCAGGATCGCCTTGACCAACAAGGACGGAACTTCAGCCAGGCGAACAACCTTTCTTTCCTCCCAAACGCGATCGTACAAACCGGTGATCAACTCCGGTTCCAATTCCAAAGAGAAGAGCTCCTCTCGCGCGGCCATATTCTCCATCCGCGCCACGGCGCCGCTCTGAAAACCGACACGGGTGGGAAAACCCCTGAAACGACCGGCGGGATAATCGAAATCGTGAAGATATATCTCCAGCGCGCCTTCACCCTTTGCGACGCGGTATTCTCCCTTGGTTTTCAAAGTTTGTCCCAAACGATACCC
>JBOHVR010000706.1:0-6260 GCA_050735755.1 Binatia bacterium | reverse complement strand
GTTCTGGGCTTGAAGGCGCCCCCCCGAAGAAAGGTGCCGCCCGCTTTCTTCACGGGAATGGCGGCCTCGAGAACCTGTTCGCGGGACTCTACAGAACAAGGCCCCGCCATGACGTGCACTCTCTTACCCCCGATGATGCGTCCATTCACCTCGATACGAGTGTCCTCTTTTTGAAAATCCCGGCTCACGAGCTTGTAAGGTTTCAATATGGGGACAACTTGCTCCACGCCCGGAAACGATTCCAGTGTTTGGTCAACGAGAATCCTCTCATCGCCGATCGCGCCGATGATCGTTCGCTCTTTGCCCACAGAGATATGCGCGCGCAAGCCAAACTCTTCGATTCTCTTGACCACCTTCTGTACGTCGTCGTCCGCTAATCCCGGTTTCAAAACTATGATCATAAAACCTCCGCGAGTTACCGCATCGCGCTCGATATGGCCTCAAATTCCTGTATGAATTTCGCATTCTCTTCCGCTGTGCCCACGGTGACGCGAATATATTCGGGAAAATCGTATTCCTTCATGGGGCGCACGATCACCCCCCGCCGTAGCAGCGCTTCGAACACCTTGCTGCCGTCACCCACGTGGACGAGAAGAAAGTTTGCCTGGCTGGGCACATAGTCCATTCCCAGCCGCTTCAATTCGTGCTGCATGAACTCCATCCCCTGGCGATTCACGTCCAAGGTCCGTTTCTTGTGTTCATCATCGTCCAAAGCCGCCAACGCCGCCCACTGCGCCGCCGCATTAACGTTGAACGGCTGGCGCACCCGCTGCATCATAGCAATCACCGGCTCCGGCCCAACTCCATAACCAATTCTCAGACCGGCAAGCCCATACATCTTGGAAAAGGTGCGCAAGGTAAGAATGTTCTGGTAGCGACCCTGGTAACGAAGGGAATCGGGATACTCCGAATCCGTAACATATTCGTAATAGGCTTCATCCGCTACCAGCAGGATTTCCGGTGAAACTTGCTCCAGAAATTTCTCCCATTCCTGCTTCCGGTAAATGGTTCCTGTGGGGTTGTTGGGATTCGACAGAAAAACGATGCGTGTTTTTGGGGTCACCGCTTCTCTCATCCTCGTCAGATCATGCGTAAAGTTCCGCAAAGGAATCATTTTGCAACTTCCACCCGCCGCCTGCGTCACCAGGCGATAAATCACAAAAGCCTGGTTGGCCATGACCGCCTCTTCCCCGGGCCTAAGAAACGTTCGCACGGCGAGCTCGATCAGCTCATTCGATCCGTTGCCGAAGATAAGCGTGCTCGGAGAGATCTCGAGCTTTCGCGCCAAACCGTGTTTGAGGTAAAAGCAATCCCCATCGGGATAACGATGAACCTGCGAAAGTTTTTCTTTGAGCATCTTGAGAGCGCGGGGTGACGGGCCGAGAGGATTTTCATTCGACGCCAACTTCACCGAGCCCGTAATTCCGCACTCTCTCTCGACTTCCTCGATCGGTTTGCCAGGTGTGTACGGAACCAGAGAACGAATGTGCTCCGGAACTTGATCCCCAATCTTCATAGGCCACTCGGATAAGAGCCTAGCACCTTGACGAAAACGCAGCTCCTCGCGAGTTGCTTCAAGACTCTTTGAATTCTTTGCTCCTGAACATGGCCGACAAAATCGAGAAAGAAGAAGTATTCCCACGGCTTGTTCTTCAGGGGACGGGATTCGATTTTCGTCAGATTGATTTTGCCTCGGGCGAAAGGCTCGAGAATGCGGTGCAGGATGCCAACTTCATCCTTGACGGAACAGACGATGGAGGTTTTGTCGGCGCCGCTCGGAAGCGCGGGCTGTTTGCCGATCACAAAGAAGCGGGTCATGTTGTTCGACTGGTCCTCGATATTAGCCTGCAGAGCGCGCAAGCCGTAAACTTCTCGAGCCAGATCGCTCGCAATGGCCGCGACCCCGCTGTCGGCGGCGGCTATTTTCGCGGCTTGCGCCGTGCTGCCCACCTCTTCCACCGGAATATGGGGGAAATGAGTTGCCAACCAGCCCCGGCATTGGGCGAGGGGCTGAGAGTGTGAGACAATCCGGCGCATTTCTTCCGATTTCCCAGACTGCGAGAGTAAAGAAAGACGCACTTCAAGAAGGACCTCGGCACAAATGCAGGTGTCCATGTCCACCAGCATGTCGAGCGTATGAGTCACAACCCCTTCGGTGGAATTCTCGATCGGCACCACGCCGTAGTCGGCTCTGCCCTGGGTCACCTCTTGAAAAACCGCGCTTATACTTTCCACGGGTAGAAAATCTGCCAAAGAACCGAAGTTCTTCCGCGCCGCGGCGTGCGTAAAAGTTGCTTCCGGCCCGAAGTAAGCGACCCGGACGGGCGCTTCCAAAGAGCGACAGGCAGACAGGACTTCGCGGTATATGGCGCGTACGGCTTGGTCCGAAAACGGACCGCGATTCAGGTTGGAAATTCTTTCGAGGATCTGCTTTTCGCGGCTGGGGACATAGACCTCCTCTTTGTCTCGGTGCTTCGATCTGCCGATCTGCTGGGCCAGCGCGGCCCTTTGATTGAGGAGGGCTACAATTTTTTCATCTGCTTGATCGATCCTTTTTCTAAGCGCATCGACCGACTCAATACGGCCCAATGAAAACCTCACCTCGGGGCGATAAATTTCCCATCAGTAAACCTATGGAACGACGTAAGTTAGCTTACTTTCTAAGAAATTGCAAATCTGGCCCCAGTCATCGGCTTGACGGAAAAGACCGAAAATAGCTATTTAAACAGACATGGTTCGCGAACTCGTTTTCCCCTGCGACGAAGCGCCGAAAACAGCCGCAAATTTTCTCAAAAGGCGTTTTCCCATCGGTTACGTAAGAAAACTCTTTCGCAAAAACGGCATTAGACTGAACCGCAGGCACTGCAAGCCTATGGACGTCCTTGGACCCGGGGATATCTTGCAACTTTTCATTCCGTTCGAGGCCCACCCGAGCGTCCCATCCGCGAAAGAGTCACCGATTCGGCTGGACATTGTCTTTGAAAACCGGGATTTTCTTGTAATCAACAAACCTACCGGCTTGGCCGTCCACGAAGGTAAAGGAGTCACCGTGCGGCATTCGCTCTCGGGGGCCCTTCAGGCCCGGCACGCCCGCAAAGACGTGGTTCCCAAGCTCGTCCACCGCCTCGACAAAGAAACGTCAGGACTGCTCATCGCGGCCAAAACCGATGCCGCCGCGGCAGAGCTTCAGGCGTGTTTCGAGACGGGCGATGTCGACAAAGAATACCGGGTACTGGCGGTGGGAAATATTCAGCCGCCGACGGGGAGAATTGAACTTCCCCTGCCGGGAAGGGAGGGGAATCTCGTGTCCGCTTTAACTCTTTACCAGGTGGAACGAAGGTTCAGCACAACGGCTTTGCTCCGGGTACGGATCAAAACCGGCCGGATGCACCAAATCAGGCTCCACCTCGCCCGGTGGGGGCATCCCGTCGTAATGGACAGCCAGCACGGCGATTTTGCTTTCAACAAGGCCTTCCGCAAGACCTACGGTCTAAAGCGCCAGTTTCTGCACGCATCTTCCATTTCCTTGGAGTACAAGGGGCGTCAATGGAAATGGACGGCGCCTCTTCCCGTCGACCTAAGCGCAACACTCGCGGCTCTCGAACCCACCGGCTAGGAAAAGAAGGCACTCACAGCTTCCACGATCCGGCTGCGATCCCGCTCAGGATGAAACCACTGGATCTCGTGATCAGACCTGAACCAAGTGAGCTGGCGCTTGGCCAGATGACGCGTGTCGCGCTTCATGAGCTCGAGCGCCTCCGCCAAGTTCGCCTCGCCGCGCAGGTACAAGCCGGCGTGGCGGTAGCCAATGCTCTGCATGGGTTTCAGATCGAAACTGTACCCGTCGGCGACGAGATGCCGCAGCTCATCGATCAACCCCAGAGAAAACATTTCATCACAGCGGCGGTTAATCAAAGCGTACAGCTCCTGACGCTCGCGCTCGAGGCCTATCTTCAGACTCTCACACCAGGTATCTCTGAAACGATGCTCATTGTGCCATTGGCTCATTTTTTTCCCTGTTAAAGAAAACACTTCCAGCGCCCGAGCGATCCGTTGGCGGTCGTGGGGATGAATAGAGACCGCGGCTTCGGGGTCAACGGCCCTCAGTCGTTGGTATACAGCGGCGAGCCCTTTGTCCTGCGCCTCGCGTTCCAAACGGGCCCTTAACTCTTCGTCTCTGCCGGGGCCGACAAAGATGCCCTGGAGTAGCGCTTTCAGGTACAGTCCGGTTCCGCCGCACACGATAACATTCTTTTCTCTTCCGTGAATCTCTCGGATGGTCTGCAACGCTTTTTCGCGAAACACAGCGGCACTGAATCCCTGGTCCGGCGTCACCACGTCGATCAGGTGATGCTGCACCTTTTGCCTCGCCTCTGGGGAAGGTTTCCAGGTCGCGATATTCATATGCCGATAAACCTGTTGCGAGTCGGCACTGACGATTTCAGCGGCGGTTCGCAACGCAACGTCCAGAGCAACATCGCTTTTGCCCACCGCCGTGGGGCCAAGAATGAGGACAAGCTTAGGTCTCATGCTTTTGCTGTATGCCACGCCGCGCCGCTCTGACACTGAACCGGCTAACTCAAGTTCTTTTAAACATGCGTTCGAGCTGAGCCTGAGAGAATTGCACCACGACCGGGCGCCCGTGCGGGCATTGTGTCGCGAAGTCGGCTTGATCAAGCGCATTCAACAAAGCGCGCATCTCCTCTCGATCAAGCTTACGATTGGCACGAATTACGCTGTGACAGGCAATCGTCATCAAACGCTCTTCGAGGTCGTGTCGTAATTCACCCGCCTGGCCGATTTCGGCTGCCTCCGCCGCCATCCGGCGCAAGGCTTCACGGTAGTCACCCGGGGGAAGGAGAGCCGGGATCGATTTCAGGATATAGGTATTGCTGCCGAATGGCTCTACCCCAAAGCCGATCTGGTCCAATAAACCCAGCATCCGCTCGAACAGAACAGACTCGGCATACGGAAGCTCGAGAGCCTGCGGCAGAAGCAGGTGTTGCCGGTCGGCTCTACTCTTCTCCATCCGCGCGCGCATTTTTTCGAAGGCGGCACGCTCGTGTGCCGCATGCTGGTCAATCAAAACCAAACCGTTGGGAGAAGCGCAGACAAGGTAGCAACCCAGAAGCTGCCCTAGAACCTCAAGCGAAGAAAAAAATCCGTTCAGGATCGGCTCCTGGGTCAGCGGGGCTGTTTGCGACAAAGGCATGAAATTAAATTCCCCTGGGGCAGGCGCAGCGGCATACGCCCGCGGGGCTTCATGCACGGCCAGGGAGGGCCGGCTCTCTCTCGCTCCAAAGCTTTGGCCTGGAGGCGCTTTCGCCTTTTGCTTGAGGCCGTCACGCACTCCGTCAAGCAAGGCATCATGGACCTCCGCCTGACGGCGGAAACGGACCTCATACTTGGCGGGATGCACGTTGACATCCACTTCGCCCAAAGGGGTCTTGAGATAGATTACCGCGGCCGGGTAGCGCCCTTTCATCAGCAAAGTCTCGTATCCTGCGAGCACGGCGTGCGTCAGGATTCGGTCTCTGACGAAACGGCGATTCACATAAGTCATCAGATAGCGGGTATTGGGCAACGACGAAGGCGCTGAGCTCAAAAATCCTGCAACCGACACGTTCCCGCGGCTCATGGAAACCGGCACCATGTCAGCGGCGATTTCACCGCCCAATACCTGCCGGAGACGATCGTCGAGCCGGACTGTGGCTACATGGTCGCATAACACCTTGCTCCCGTGATGCAGGCGAAAGTGGACCTCGGGAAATGCCAGCGCCATGCGGTTGATCACATCGCTGATGTGTCCCAACTCGGTCTGGGGAGATTTGAGAAATTTTCGCCGCGCCGGCGTATTGAAGAAGAGCTCGCGCACCTCGACCGTCGTTCCGACGGGACAGCCGTGCGCCACCGGAGTCTCCTTTTTGCCGGCCTCAATCCGGAGTCGGTAGCCTGTTGGCTCTCCCCTTGCGCGCGAGATGATCTCTAATTTGGCAACCGAGCCGATGCTGGGTAGAGCTTCGCCCCGAAACCCCAGAGTAGCGATGTGAAAGAGGTCGCCCTCTTCCTTGACCTTGCTCGTCGAATGCCGTTCCACGGCCAGGGAAAGATCTTCGGGCGCCATCCCGTCGCCGTCGTCACTAACGCGGATGAGCACGGCCCCACTGCCTTCCACTCGGACCGATACTTCTCTTGCGCCGGCGTCGAGCGAATTTTCCACCAGCTCCTTCACCACCGAGGCCGGACGCTCCACCACCTCG
>JBOHVR010000705.1:0-7790 GCA_050735755.1 Binatia bacterium | reverse complement strand
CCCAAAGAGCGTGACCTACTGGTGCCAGGGTGCT
The DNA here is from genome assembly GCA_050735755.1 of Binatia bacterium. Lineage (GTDB taxonomy): Bacteria > Desulfobacterota > Binatia > UBA9968 > UBA9968 > DATMAM01. The sequence continues at coordinate 7,756 of JBOHVR010000705.1, read as the reverse complement.
GCTGCGTTGGCACCCCGCCCTGACGTCAGGCTCAATAAGATTCCGTCCGGTAAGAGTGCAACCTCCATGTTGGAGTCCGGGGAGCTGCAGGCTTCGGTGAGTTATCCACCCGGAACAGCGAATAGGTATTCTTGGAGCCATCCGGACTTCGGTCCGCTCTTTCCAAATACGTATGAAGAGAGCATACGCTACTACAACAAGACGGGTCTGTTCCCCATGAATCATGTGTTGATGATCAAACGGGAGATCGTGGAACAGCACCCGTGGGCGGTTATGAGTCTATTCAAGGCTTTTCAGGAAGCGGCTGAACTGGCGGACCAGCGACGGTTGGCTCACGTCGGCTACCACCTGGAGCTTGGGCTGCTTCCGCGTGAGGCCGAGAAGGCGTTGCAAATGCCGCTGGTGCGGCACGGCATTAAGGCGAACAAGAAGGTACTGGATACGTATGCGCAGTACGCCTACGAACAGGGGTTGACATCACGGCTGCTCAGGGTGGAAGAGATATTCCCCGCAAGCGCGGCGGAAACATGATGAGGGCAGCAAAGGTATGCAGGACGATGGGATCATCCCTTTTTTTGCTCCGGTGCCATTCAAAATTCTTTACCCTTGATCTTGGTTTTTACCAAAGCCAACGTCCCTGACCCCTTTAACAGCTGCGCAGTGTTATCTTGGAGTCCATTACGCTACGGTGAGCCCCCAGGAAGGAGACGTGGAATGGAAACACAGCTAAGCTTCAAGTACGACCGCTGGGAGACGTTCTGTACATCAACAAGAGAGCGCCTTATCCTGAACAGGATTCTGGAGAACCGGGAGACGAAGTGATCGCCCGACTGAACCCAAGAACCGGCTGAATCGAAAACCTGGAGGTATTGTTCTTCTCCACTCGCTTGCTTCGCAGCGACCTGTGCGGCGGATGCGTCAAAGCGCGCCTGCGATAGTCAGTTCGATGAAAAGGCAGATTATCGGCGCGGAGGAGGTTACCGCCGTTCGCATCGATCACGTTGTAGCTGTAGCGGCTTACCGATAAATTGTGGCGGTCAAACGCATATTCTTCCCGCAAAGACAGCGTCAAATCTCCGCCAATGGGGACGGTGACTTGCAGCGCATCGCTAACGAGCACGGGTTCCACGATGACGGGAAACTGAACGTGAAATTCTTCGGGAAGGATGAAGGCGCGTGTGAGCGAGATATAGATGGACCAACACCGATCGAGGACCGCGGCGCGTTGGCGACCCTCAAACGGCATACCGAGATAGATCTTTGAGGGGAAACTTGCTTTGCAGAGCGCGAAAATAACTTCGATAGCAGATCGCCCAATTGATGAAATCCGGTTGGTCTTCCGCGGGCGTCTAAAACACTTCGGAACGCATGCCGTACTTCCGTTCGTAGCGCTGCAGCTCGTCCACCATGTTTCCGATGACTTTGTCAGCCGAGAGAGCACCTCGGCTTACTTTTTTGATAAATTCTTTTTTGGTCATCCGCTGCGATGTTTTTCTTACCGGCATGGCTCTTCCTTACCTCACAGAGTTTACAAAAAGGCTAAATCGAAGGCAATCGCGTAAATGTTGAGCCACGTGCACCGGGTCTGACCAAGGCAACTTCTTGATTTAACAATATAAGGTAGCATAGAAGGCATTGTTTGAGACCTTAGAAGTCACTTTTGGAGCCGCGAGCAAACCGCCACTTCCTACCTGGTTACCTCTGGCACATCACTCATCTATGCTGTAGCCAGTTTCAATCGTTCCAGTCGTTCAATCGCTGCGCTCCGTTCAAAACGTTCAAAGCCGGAGATCCGTTTAAGGGTTCAACGTTCTATGCGCTACTGGAACGGTGTGAAACTTTCGCCCGCGAATTTGGCAGCGAAAGTCACAGCTAAGGCGGGAAAACATTATTTTCTGGAAGGAAAACGCTGAAATTCTAAGACCTAGCTTGGTCCGACCCGTGACGGGGGGCAAACCTCCAAGGCCTAACGATGCGATGTGCGAAGTCGTTTGGGGTCAAATCTTTTGTTAGGCTAATTTCAATTCGAGCGCTGGGTGCGGTCTTGGACGCGGACGTTCGCCTGCTTTCGGCAGTGAACGCGATTCCGTTTCGGTCGGCGCATTTTTTCCCTTCGGCAAGAGTTGTTTTGCCGAACCCGCCAAGTCTGCCCGGTTTGGCTAAACCCTACTGCGGCACGCGATCAGTATTGAAGACTTCTTTCTGGGTGCTTTGTTGCCAAACCATTCCACGGAATCCCTGAAAATAACAGCCCTGAATGCGTAGGCAGCCATTTCTCGCCTGGCAAAGTTATTGCGCATGCGTCACTAAAAGAAAACTGCCGGTTTGGGATCTCGCGTAGATAGCCGGAGAAATCTAGGGAGAGATGGAGACAATCATCGCCTGCAGGACCTGCGGCTTGGTGCAACGTGTGGATGAGCTGCAGCCGGGGATGGCCGCGGAGTGTTGCCGCTGCGGATCTACGATCAGCAAACAGCCTGTCCACAGCGTCGGGCGCACGGCCGCGCTCTCGCTCGCGGCGCTGATCCTTTACGTACCCGCCAACATCTATCCGATTCTCCGTATGAACTACTACGGGGCATATTCCGAAAATACCGTGTGGTCCGGTTGCGTCAAGCTTTTCGAGGACGGCCAATGGCCGGTCGCCGTGATCGTTTTTCTCGCCAGCATTGTGATTCCGCTATTCAAGCTCCTCGGGCTCTTCTTTTTGGTTGTCACAGCGAGATTCAAATCTCCGCGCTTGCGTCGAGAACGGACGTGGATTTACAAAACCATTGACGTGATCGGTCCGTGGGCGATGCTCGACGTCTTTCTGCTCTCGGTGCTGGTGGCTTTGGTGAAGCTTCGACAGATCGCCACCGTCCTTCCTGGGCCGGGGCTCCTGGCGTTTACGGCGGTGGTCGTGCTGACGATTCTCGCATCGAGCAGTTTCGATTCGAAGTTAATCTGGACTAGGGCGGACACGCGGTCATGAGCGAATCGCAAAGAGAACCTGCTGACGCCGAAGAGTTGCCTAAGGCGAAGATTAAAAACCGAAAATGGACTTTTCCCGTTGTTTGGGTAATTCCAATCATCGCCGCCGCCGTCGCGGGGTATCTTGTTTACGGGCGTCTTCAGGAGTTCGGTCCTAGGATCACGATCCGGTTCAAAGACGGCAGCGGCATTAGAGCCGGGCAAACGCCGATCAAATATCGAGGCGTGCCGATTGGCGAAGTCAGGGCGGTAGAGCTAAGCCAAGACCAGCAGTACGTTCTGGTGAAGGCCCAGTTGAGACGCTCGGCCGCGTCGATTGCACGAGGGGGAGCACGTTTTTGGATCGTCCGGCCTGAATTGGGATTCGGAAACATTAGCGGCCTGGGAACAGTTATTACCGGACCGGAGATCGAAGTCTTTCCCGGCAGCGGCAAGGCGCAAACGGAATTTGTTGGCCTGGAGGGTTCGCCGGCCGCGCTGGAGAAGGGGCTGCGAATCGTTCTGGTCACCGGGCGTCTCGAAGCGCTGCGGGTGAATTCGCCGGTTTACTATCGTGGGGTCGAGGTCGGCACCGTGCAGGATGTCCAACTCAGCGCGAATGCGGCCACGGTAAACATTCACGTTGTGATCAGACCCCGCTACGCGAGACTGGTGCGCAATGGTTCCAAGTTTTGGAACGTGAGTGGTATCGACGTAAATCTTGGGCTATTTCGAGGCCTGGAGGTCAGTATCGAATCCCTGAGATCGCTTGCGGCAGGGGGAATCGCCTTCGCCACGCCTAACGATCCAGAAGACAAACCTTCAAAGGACGGAATGGTGTTTCCCCTGTATGACAAGCCCGCTAAAGAATGGTTGCAGTGGGCGCCGAAAATACCGCTCGCACGGGAGGCCGATGTGCGGGGAAAAGGTCTGAAGCCGGAGGGGGTCCAAGATGCAGGGAAACGGGTGACGGAGGCGGTGGAGAGATTAGAAGCCGAAACTACAAAGCATGAAAAGAAAAGTGGCAGCGGTGCGCGGCGCACGGACCAAGACTAATTCAGGGAACCAGGTAGCAGGGTCGATTGGATATTGAGTCAATTTGGACAAAAGAGAGGGCTGGCCGACATGGGAGGGTTTGCGCGCGGCATGGAGACGAATTTTCTCGATGCCTGACGGTTCTCATCGCGCAGCACGCTTTCCACAGCGAACGCATGCCCATGGCCCGGTCTCGGCCAAGGACGTCCCCAGCCCCTGGGCCGGGGTGCTAGTCAACGCATTGAGGCAAGGTTAGATAACGTCAATTGTTTTGTGTCAGCAGGAATGGGGTCGCCGAACCTTCTTTGTAATTTTCATAAGTGAACAAGGCACACAAGGTGATTGACACTTGTATGATCACAGAACGGCCTATGGGTCGGGTTCTGCCGACCTCTCGGAAGCGTCGCTCAATAGCATTGCGCAGTGCCACGGCCGGCAAGGGCACATGCACGCGGAGAAAGGTCAGCAACGAGCACAGATCGCGGACCAGGCACACCGTAGCCTGAGGATAAGGCTTTTGCCAGCGTGCGATCAATTGTCGGGCACCGCCAAGACTGGGTGCGCGGCTGATCTTATGCGAACGCCGGCCGGTTTGAGGCGACGGCTGCCGAGCTCGCGCTAGCGCGAGTCCAAGACGCGCCCCGCCTCCAGCTCTTCCGGCGTCGCGTGGCGGCTCCCTCTCCGCTCCTGCAACTGGCGATCCTGGTGAGCCTTTATGGCCTCAAAGTTGACGCGCCCCCTCTGCCCGCTGGTGATGTGGAGGATCTCCAGCGTCTCCTCGCTTCCCGACTCGAACCAGTACGGGACGCCGCGAGGGATGAAAATCCCTTCGCCCTTGCCGAGGTCCGCGACGAGCGTGTCGCCCGCGCCGTAGAACTTGACGCGCCCCGATAGCACGAACCACGAAGAATCGATACCGGGGTGGGCATGGAGATTGGTCTCCCCGCCCTTTATAACTACCTGGACACCGACGTTCAGTCCGCCACAGCTGCCGAGGTGCAGGTTCTGCTTGCCGCGTTGCTCGTGCTTTTCCGACCAGACCCGCGGCGACTCGTACTTGTAAATCGTGAAGGAATCCTTTACCTGCTTCTCATCCATGTCGCTCCTCCTGCCGGATAAAAAATGATAGGAATTCTCTGGGAGGGAGCATATCCGGTCGTCGACTCTTATGTCAAATCCGTGGAAAGGGAAAAAAGGGGCACGGGGGGCACGGGACGCGTTGACTGACTGGACAAACTGGAATACGGAGAGGGAATGTGGGGGTAGCGAGGGTATGCCGACCTAGAGTCCGACACGGACTCAATGTTGGATCTGGTATGACTGTGAAGCGTCTCTTGGAGAGAACTACTCGAAAGGACTAGGCCCGGCAACGAACAACTTCAATACGAGCGCACGACACCTCCTCTGCCAACACCAGTCTCACATTTTGATAATTCTCAAAACGTCGAAATGATCGCGTTCGGCGCGCCAAAGACACGCGAGCGGAACGCCGCCTGAGGAGATCCGTTTCAGTAGAGAAACTTGCTGCGCTCCGCATCCCGGAGAATCACTCGAAGAACAGATCCGAGACGCGCCCAGCGATCTCATGTTTGGTCCGGTCGTCTTCACCGTCATCATTGTTTTCTTAGCAGCCGTCGAGTGGTGGAGATACTACCCTCCCACGGGTCCTGCGCCCATTCGTTATTCAGTCGTTGCGGTGATCGCGGGTGCATACGCCGCGTGTGATGTTAGCAAAAGCTCGCGGACCTCCTGGGCGCGCGGAAATTACTTCACCCAAAATGAGATTGACATTCGGTCGGCATCCCTGCTCTAAAGGTTCCGGGCGTCAAGTTTGCCGGTAAGGGAGGATCTTGAAGTATGGGAAAGAACATTCGCCGCCTACAGCCGGTATCGCTCTCCATTATCTTATCGTTGATCTTGAGCTTGTGCATGCCAACATCCGTCACCTTTGCGGCATCCTCAAGCACTGCCTTGTTGACCGCCAAGAAAGACGCTGAGGCCAAGGGCTATATCTTCGAGACCAGCCGCGATGAAATCATTGCCAAGTCCAAGAAAGAGGGTAGGCTGCGCGTGTTGTTTTCGTTGACCCCGGACTCCTACCCCCATATCACGAAGGCGTTCAAGCAGAAATATCCCTTTATTGAGCTCTACCTGGAGGAGATCACGGGTACCGATGCCGCCCAGCGCTTCCTCATGGAGCTGCAGGCGGGTGTGGCGAGAGACTGGGATATCTTTAGAGTGTCGCCGGACTTCTATAAGGAGTTAGCCGGTCACGCAAAGAAAATAGACCTCCTCGGGATGGCAGAGCACCAGGTTCTGCGGATCCCGCCGCAGATGATCGACCCGGAGCGCCGCAATGTCATCCATGCGGGGAGCGCTCTCGGATCAATAGCCTACAACAAGGAACTCATTTCTGAAGGCAAGGTTCCCAACACCTGGGAGGACTTTTTGAAGCCCGAGTTTAAGGGCAGGAAGTTTTTAGTGGACATCCGCCCCCTCAATTTTGCCCCTTTTGCCGCAGCACTCGGGGAGGAGTGGCTGGTGAACTATGCCCGAAGGCTCAAGGAGCAGGAACCGGTCTGGGTTCGCGGCCACACCCGCGCGCTTACAGCGATGGCCAGCGGGGAATACGCGCTCTATCAGCTCACAAATTACCACTCTTGCGCGCTCGCACAGCGGCAGGATCCTAGGAAAGTCCTGGTGTGCAAATTGATCGAGCCCATACCGGTTCGTCTGACCGTGCCACAGGCGATCGTTTACAATGCTCCCCGCCCTTACAGCGCGCTTCTGTTCCTCGAATTTCTGGCAAGCCGTGAGGCGCAGAAGATCATGGACGACATAGAGCCGCTCAAGTCTTCGATCTACGCGCCCGGTTCGGAGCTGGAAAAGGCAACCAAGGGAAAGAAGGTGGCGCTTGAAACGATGGAGAGCTTTCCCCGCACCGAGAAACGGATCGACATGGTCGTCGAGGCCTTCGGCTTCCCCAAGGCGGAAAAGGTGAAGAACTAACGCGTTTAGTCCTTGGACACACGGCGCGCCGTCTCGATGAAATAAAGGCGCCCCAGGATGGATTCAGAAGATCCGGATAATCTTTCGGTACCTCGCGTGCGCTCGCTAGTTTCGTATTGTATCCAATGATAGCGTGAATCAGATTCGTGGGCGTGAAGTATCCGTCAGCGTCCTTGAACATATCGGGATAGGCTTTCCTTTCCGGCGAAGCGTAGCGGGCCAGAATGCCTTTGGCTTTGATTTCATTGGCGACATCGAACGCGAGTCCGACCAGGTCGCCTTGAAGTTTCCCCGCGTTGGATTCGGTCATCACCCTCGCCCCTACCCTGTCGCCCCCCGCGCGCCAGTACTCGACCTTCACGAAAGGATAACGTTTGGCAAATGCAGCTTCATATGCGCTCAGAAGAGTGATGTTTTCGCTGGAATAGACGAGAATGCGGCGTTCTTTCTTCGCGCGTTCGATCAGCTTGCTTTCGCGTTCCGCGTTTGGACAAGTGTTTTCCGTGGTCTGCTGCTCCGCTCTGTTCAAAGATCACCCCGCCTCCCTAGCTCAGGCCCGTTTCACGGCCGCCCGGCATTGAAACAGCGCAACGTGTTGAGTCGGTGAAATAAGGTTGCAAAATAAGCGTCGTTTAGACCGTTATGCGAAGCGTAACGGGGATTTTGTTCTTGTTGTTTTCCTCAGGCGGCCTTGAGACCGACGACACGGAGTAGTTGGTCGAGGCTCTTGATAACGTTCTGATACAGGCGATCGAGTTGT
>JBOHVR010000704.1:0-7402 GCA_050735755.1 Binatia bacterium | reverse complement strand
TAGCTAACTGTATCGGCTGCGGCAGCCGGTGGGACAACCAACGGAGCGCGCCGGTAGGTTCTTTTAAATCAAATCCTTTTAGTCTTTACGATACGGCAGGAAATGTATCGGAGTGGGTACAGGATTGCTGGCACGACAGTTACCAAGGGGCGCCTTCGAATGGATCAGCTTGGGGACAGGAACACAATGGAAACTGCGACGGGCGCGTACTGCGCGGCGGCAGTTATGGAAGCGCTTACAACGCAAATGTACGTTCGTCGTCTCGGCGGGTCTTCCGTGCGGGTGCCCGGTTTCGGTCGCTAGGGTTTCGTCTTGTCCGGGAAGTCGGCTAAGCCTTTTCCATCAGTCCCCCAGGGCTGCAGGTAGAGACATCAATCGAAAAGATAACAGCAGTGCCTAACAATCGGCTTGAGAAGGATTTTCGACCCGCTCGCTACGCTCGCTGGTCTCACCCTCTCAGCCTGATACGTTAGACGGTTTTTCCATACAATATGAAACAGCTCTGGTCGAAGATTTTGTGGTTTACTACAACGTGCCTCTGCCTATTCATGATCGGCCGTGGCCTTTGGGCTCTGAGACAGCCTTGGGGTGTGACCAGCCAAAAACTTCTTGGGCTTCTATTTTTTTTCTTGTTATTTCTCTTTTCTCTTTACCTGCTACTTCACAATTCACTCCATTTCGAAAATCCAACGACGACTGAGCGTGTTCGAAACCTCATGTTCGCAATGGCCGGCTTGACCTTTGTTTTCGGGGGGCTCATCGTTCTGGCTATAGGAAAGGGAGCCGAGCGGTTTTGGGCTGTACTCGGAATCGTGCTTTTCGGGTTTGGGGCTGTAAAGTATCTGAGAAAGCTCTCCTAGTTGAAGCAACTGTTCCGTCTAACCCGCGGCTTAAGACTGATGTCGAGAACGCTCGCCTTTCAGGCTCACTTATTCGCCACGGCTTAGCCGCATGGCGTTATGCAGCCGTGGAAGGATTCGAGTTTGCGTAAATATTCCGACAATCCAAAGCAACGTTCCGCCGAAGAGAAATGCGAAGAAGACATTCAGCGGTACGGCTTGCACGTCCTCAAAGTGGCCGGTGGCAGTGATTGGCCTGAGTTCGTTACTCCGTCGGACTGTTTCAGTCCTATGACCATCCAGAAGTGATCATTCTTGGTTTACCGGGTGACGTAGCGCATCACATCCTCAACGCTCTAGCCGATGTGATTCGATCCGGCAAACGGTTTGCGCCTGGAGATGAAACGGAGGACTTACTCGAAGGTTATCCGTGTAAGTTTTTGGCCATACCATTTGAACAGCTTTTCGCACATTTCGGCTGGGCGATCTGGTATTATCACGACCGTGCGTTTCCGGCATTGCAGTTGGTTTATCCGGACCGGGCGGGACGGTGGCCATGGGAACCCGGCGTGTCACCCGGGTTTATCTCGCAGCAACCAGTTTTGAGTACGGTTCCCATTCCAGCATGGGCAATCAGATGACATCACTATTGGAAGACTTTGTCGACGATTTTGGCCGGCGCTCGCATAACAATCGGCTTGAGGAGGATCTTCGACCCGCTCGCTGCGCTCGCTGGTCTCGCCCTCTCAGCCTGATACGTTAGGCAACCAGAGAGAGCACCGGTTTGAGCAAATCCGGAAACGGGAGCAATCACCGCATTAATAATATTGCAATGAGGGTAGCTTGGCGGCTTGCGCCAAACCAGAAGCATCTCGAAGTGCCGATCGGGTTTCTCTTCTGTGAATCGAGAGCGTCCATACAAGAGAAGCTCTTCAAAGCCCTGGATCTTTTGGCATCAACTTCTCCCAAATGCCTCAAACGGCTGCGGCGACATGTCCGCGGTATTCTGATTATGCCGCTCGGAACTGCAGTGGGAGAATTTTTTCCGCCATTGAAACTATGCTGCCTTGACGAGAAGCATGTGAGCAGCGACTCAACAACGTCAGAAGATATCGCGGCAACACTGGTTCACGAGACTGCACACGCCCATCTCCACACGCTCGGAATCGGCTATCCTGCCTCACTTCACCTCCGAATCGAAAAACTCTGTCATCGCCGGGAGTTGTGGTTTGGGAAGAGGATCGGCAGTGACGCTGTGTGCGAACGTGCGAGGGAATATCTCCAACAACCGGATTCATTTTGGGCTCCCGAAGCTCAAAAGGCCCGTTGGCTTGACACACTCAAGAGATATGAGATTAGTGGATGGCTTGAAAGGTTCTTCAAGTACTTGATCGAAAAGCGGTTTGCCTAACTAATGGGTTGAGAAGGTCGCTGAAGAGCGCGCCTCTCACCCAAAACGTTAGGCAGCTTTGCCTGGCAAACTATTATGGAGACCGTTATAATATGACCCGTGATACGTTCCTTCGCCGACGGTGGAACTGAGGATATATTCAACGGTGCCGATACGCGAGCGGCACGCAGGACGTGTCCGAAATCCCTGTGGCCGAACGCACGGCGGAGGCTTGACCAACTCAACCGTGTGCGCGACCTTCGGGAGCTAGTGGTTCCTCCTGGAAATCGGCTTGAGCGGCTACGGGGGAATCGAGTCCGCCAACACAGTATTCGAATCAATGAGCAGTATCGCGTGTGCTTTCACTGGGAGAATGGATATGCGGATCAAGTCGAAATCACGGACTACCACTGAGCGGCGTCCACAACGTGGCAAATCGTCACAGTTTCCTGTGGTGCGGCGGTTGCCTACCAAGAGGCCCCCGACGCATCCTGGAGAGATGCTGCTCGAAGAGTTTCTCAAGCCCCTCGGAATAAGCCAGTCTGCCTTTGCGGTGCGCCTAGGGATCTCCTTTCCCCGCTTAAATGAAATTATTAGGGGTAAGCGCGGTGTCACATCGGATACAGCGCTGCGACTGGCGCACGTCCTGGGGATGTCGGCAGATTTTTGGCTTGGATTGCAGCAGGATTGGGAGCTGTGGCATGCGTTGCGGAGTAAGAAAGCCGCAGCAATAGCTCGGCTTGAGCCACTTCGTCACGTAAGTTGAAACAATGCCTAACCAGCGGCTAGAGATTGACGCTCCTCGCGTCGCGCAACTCAGCCTTCGACGTTATGTGTCCTCACGCCTTCGCATCTAACTTTAGCGACTACCGTTAGCCGTGGATCAAAGCACGTATAACTGGATCACTGCGCTTGGCGGGCTTGTCGCGGCTATAGCGAGCTTGTGGTCCGCGCATGCCGCGCGTCGATCTGCGGATACTGCCAACCTCGCTGCTCAGCATGCGGAGCAAATTGAAAGGCGCAGCCTCCTGCGGTCATTGCTCGTCGCCGCACAAGGTGTGATTTCGGAATACAAGCGGATTGAAGCGCTCGTTGCGAAGGTGAAAGGTGAGATTAAGGATAACTTCATTTTTGCCGGACAAACCGGTGCGTCGCCCCGAAAAGATATGTTTTTGAAGCGAGCCGATGAAAGGATTGACGAGGTTGCTCCATACGTTTCGGAGGCTCGGTCATTGGTGGATAACCCAAACCTGCAGAACTCTTCCGATGAAGACCTGACGAGAGCGCTTGCTCGGTTCGAAGGTTTTCTAGCTGAGTCGCGGCGTGTACGAGAGGATCTGGAGAGGGAACTCAGTTCTCTAGAAGCGGATAATCGCCTGTATCGCGAAAGGCGTATCAGCTGAGCGTTGTCATTTGATGAAGACACATAACTTCGGGTTGAGTCGGATCGTCAGCCTGCTCGCTCACGCTCGCGAGCTGCGTCCGCTCACCCTCTGCGTTAGATAGCCAATGTGTGCATACCCCTTGGTCTTACGACTCGCAACGCGGCAGTTCGTGGTATCTACAGCCCGGACGGCGCGACAAACCGTTTGTTGGTACCATTGAGCTTGAGTTGCGTCAGGGCGCCGATGAACGTGACAAGAACGAAAAGTGGATTTACTATTTCTGGCGGCTTGATACTCCGGCGGGCGAGTTTGTCTGGGCCGCTAGTAATGGAGTGTCGTTTCGAGTGATTCCAGATAAAGAGGAACCGTTCCAATTCGCTCTTTTACACGCGGTCGAGAATATTCAACGGAAGCGACACGGCCGTAAACGCGTTCTTCGGGTCGAAGGATATGAGTGGATCAACTAAGCTATCTAACCCGCGGCTTAAGACGGATGCCAAAAACGCTCGCCTCGAAGGCTCGCTTTTCGCCACGGCTTAGCCGCATAGCGTTAGGCAGCAATGAGGTGAAGTCATATGACAGTAACAAAAATTTTTATCGTTCTCGTTGGGGCGACCACGCTACTGGTCAACGCGCCGGAAAGGTTCTGGGTACAAACCCCATCAGCATCATGGGCAGGGCAAGCTGCTTTGAAGCCGGGAGAAATTTTTCGTGACCGGCTCAAGAGCAGAGGTGATGGACCTGAAATGGTTGTCATTCCGGCGGGCAAATTCCGCATGGGCGACATCCAGGGTAAACATGGCAAAGATGAACTACCAGTTCACCAAGTTAACTTCCAAAAAGCTTTTGCCGCGAGCAAATACGAAATCACTTTTGCTCAATACGACGAGTTCGCAAAAGCGACAGGGCGTGAGTTACCTGATGACGAAGGTTGGGGCCGCGGTCGCCAACCTGTGATATATGTTTCCTGGAGCGATTCTGTCGCTTACGCCAAATGGTTATCCGGACAAACCGGCAAGCGCTACCGCCTGCCGACCGAGGCCGAATGGGAGTATGTTGCGCGCGGCGGAACCGAAACTATTTATTGGTGGGGCAACGAGATAAAGCCAGGCGTGGCCAACTGCATTGGCTGTGGTAGCCCGTGGGAAAACAAAAAACCTGCGCCGGTAGGCTCCTTCAAGCCAAATCAGTTCGGGCTTTATGATACTGCAGGAAACGTGGCGGAGAGGGTGCAAGATTGCTGGCATGAGAATTATGAAGGGGCGCCTACGGATGGATCAGCTTGGGAAGAAAAAAACGGTGGCGACTGCGACCGTCTTGTGATTCGTGGCGGCCAGTGGCTCCGAGCGTTCGATTGGGCGCGTTCGTCGAGCCGGTTCCGCAATCGCCGAACCTATACCGCTCGTGCTGTTGGATTTCGTCTTGTCCGGGAAATCGAGTAACTTTTGTGTTCTGCGAATGCGCAGACACCTCAGTTGAAACGCTGGCAGCCTAACAACTGGTTTGAGTCCGGCGCTCGCAAGACTCGCGCGGCTCACCCCGGGCGTTAGCCTTAACATTAAACCACCCGTACTAGTACTAGCGCAAAAAAGGTAATCGAATCACAGAGGATTCAACAAGTGCGTGAGTTCAGCATCCACCGTTCGGACATTGTCTCTGACAATGGTGAAGTGTGCACTCTTGAACAATTGGAAAGCTTAGCAAATACTCTCCCGTGGGTCGCGCAAGCGGGTATTGTCATGCCACCCCATCAGTATGTGGTGGAGATGAAGCTGCAATCGGAAACGGATCGCCAGACGTTTGCGCTCCTGGAGTATGCATGCGCCAAGCACCCTGCAGGTTGGAAGGCGTATTTCCGAGCGTACCCATCGCGCAATCGCTACCTACTGCTCGGTAACCATCGGTACTGGTACTCGCAGATCGAGCCAGCACGGATGCTGAACCGGTGTGACAAGAGCAGCGAGGTCGAAAACACCCGAAGAGAAAAAGGAGCGGTACGGGTGAAGAGCTGGCAGGGCGTTCCTTACGCTTGGAAATCGGATTACGGACTTCAGTGCGAGAATGTTTCTCGATACTGCAATATCGTCGTGGTCAACATCAAAGATGACGCACCGGTGGTGGTACGCTACGCGGCTATGGTACCGCTCGCGGATCTCAACTCTGTCGTGAATACCCCGCAATTCTCCTCGGGTGATAATGGGAGCACCCCAGGCAAGCCGTGACTGTGATCAAGCACTTTCTTGATGGTGCGGGGCCCGCCCCTAGAACGGGAGCAACTGGAAGTTAGCGCCAACAGCACCTGGGCAGATTGCGCTGTCCGTACCCTGGCTCGCGCAGACAAACATGAACATCGGCCGGGTGGCCGCCCACCTGCGGGCGCTTAGCGGCTCGCCCCGACTCGACGTCATTCAGGTTACTCCGCTCCTGGCGTCTCGCGAGTATATGGTGCAACTCAGAGTTCCAGCCGTGAGCACTTAGCGATCGACGTGTTTGTCGCCCAACGAAAAAAATGCCTTGCTGCTAACGGCTAACCATCGGGTTGAGAAGGGCGCGGCGGACCGCGCCTCTCACCCAAAACGTTAGACCCCGCAGTCGGATGGGCGTAATATGGCTTGATGGCGTCCAGCGTGTACATCGAAACGACGATAGTGAGCTATCTCACAGCGCGTCCGAGCCGCGACCTGGTTCAGCGCGCGCACCAGCAACTCACCCGACGATGGTGGCGCACGCGGCGCCCGCAGTTTGATCTCTATGTATCGCCGTTGGTTATCCAGGAGGCCGCAGGTGGTGATCCTCTCCGTGCGCGCAGGCGGCTGGCGGCCCTCAAAGCAGTCCCGGTTCTTGATGCCACCTCTGATGCCATGCAACTGGCCGAGGCTCTTGCACAAGCGGGTGCGGTTCCGACGGAAGCGGTCGTGGATGCGACGCACATCGCGATTGCAACTGTTCACGGAATGACCTACCTCCTGACGTGGAACTGCTCACACATCGCGAATGCCACGATGAGAACCCGGATTGAAACTATCTGCCGAAGCGAGGGCTACGAACCGCCGGTTCTATGCACGCCCGAAGAACTTATGGAGGACTGAACTTATGGCGAAGGACCATATTGTCGAAGAAGTGCGGCGCATTCGTCAGCAGTATGCCGCACGGTTCAACTACGACCTAGCCGCGATCTTCCGCGATCTAAAGGAACGACAACACAGAGGCGAGTTTACCGTCGTGAGCCGAAAACCCCGGCGCCCTATTGTGCGACCTCCCACTAAAAAACGCCGAGCGGTATGAGGTCTAACCATCGGGTTGAGAAGGCCGCGGCGGACCGCGCCTCTCACCCGAAACGTTAGACAAAGTAATGAGTAAATCATGCTCGATTAAAATCCGATTTATAGGCTCTTGTGCTGGTTTAGTTGTTGGGCTGGTTTTAGGAATACTGGTGGGGATGGGCTTTAACAATATCTTTTTTGGAGCCGTGATCGGTGGATCTGTCGGAGCGATTCTCGGGTTCTGCTTCCCAAACGTGGCGAGTTACATATTTGGCGGCCTTATTGACATTCCTTAATGCCCAGAAAGTTCGTAGTTGAAGATTGTCTAACCCGCCGCTTGAGCCGATAACCGAGTACGGTACTTAACGAGAGATGCGCGACGACGGCTCAGCGGCATCGCGTTATGCCTAAATACCCAAATCTGCTAGAAAACAGCCATGCCGATCATCTCGATGTTTTTCGGGATCATCATCCGAATGTATTTCGGAGATCATATCCTCCGCATTTCCATGTTGAGTTTCAGGG
>JBOHVR010000703.1:0-11264 GCA_050735755.1 Binatia bacterium | reverse complement strand
GGATCGTGGAAACGTCGGCATCATTCGAAGCCCGGTCCGCGCCACGATCCTACTCGCCTGGAGGGCGTGATGAATAATCATGATTCCTACTTCGACACTATGCTCACCACTGACATGAAGCGTCCTTGAAGGAAAATTGATGACGGTATGTAACATGACGTAGGGTTGGCGTCAAATGAGTTCATGCTGACGCAACTTTCCAAGACTCCGCAAAGGTCACATCGGTATCTAAAAAAGTGACAACTTGACAATGGTCCGGTGCATCTCGCCAGGGGAGTGCGCAACTTGGAAGAGCAGAAGCGGTACTTTGTTGTGATGTGAAATGAGGTCGCGAAGATGATTTAAGCGGAAAGGAGCCTGGAACAAAGCCAAAAGGACTTTAAACTTCCCCAAGAATTCGCTCACTACAAGCGACCCGAAAGACTGCGGAACTTTCTCGCCTCTTCTACAATCAGCGAATAGAAAACGGCGTGTGGAAGCTGGCGCTTTCACCCCGTTTCGGGTTTCGAGTCCCGGGTTTCGGGTTAGCGCGAAACTCGAAACCCAAAACCTGGAACTTAGTCAGCGTCCCGCCGCTGCCAGCTTGGTCTCTTGCTTGCACAAATAGCGCCCCAGAAAGTCCAGAGTCCTTGGCCACGAGGCTTGATCGGCATGGGCGCGGTAACCGGCTTGCCGGGTGTTCATAAATCCGTGACCCGCGCCGGCGTAGGAGTGGAACTCGTGAACCTTCCCGTATTGGGTCAACTCGGCGTCGAGTTTGCGCATGTCTTCCGGCGATGGGTTCTTATCATCCTCGCCAAAGTGGGCCAGGATCGGGCAATGAATCGCGGGAATGCGATCAAAAGGGCTGGGTCCGTGGCCCCACGGCCTCATCGTGCCCCCGCCGTAGTATGAGACCGCAGCTTTAAAGGTTGGATTGGCAGCCGCCATCAGAAACGCGTTTCTTCCGCCCATGCAGAAGCCGATGATCCCGATTCTATCGGAATCAACCGCTTTATGGTTTTTGAGCAGATCGACGGTGGCGTTTACATCCTTGATGACATTAACGTCGCGCAGCCTGGTTTTGCGAACGTCGATGCTTTCCTGGCAGTCAGGCCCATCCCAGTGGTAGAGGTCGATGGCGGCTCCGACATATCCGGACTCACAGACCCTGCGCGTCGCTTCCTTGAGAAAGTCGTCCAGGCCGTATTGCGTTTGCATCACGACCAGAGCCGGAGAAGGCCCCGCGCCGGCGGGTACAGCGAGATAGACGTCCATGTCACTGCCGTCTACTCCGATTTTTTCCATGGATGTGTGCATGGTTTAACCTCCCTGTTTGGTGTTTTAGCGAATTCTTTGTCCGGCGAAGCCTGTTGAGAACATGACTTCCGCTCTGCCTTCGAGAACCTCAGCGCGAACGGTATAAGGGCTCTGACTGAGCCCGTCGAGCATAAAGCAGTCTTCACAATAGTAACGACCATCAAGAGCTACGGTCGCGGCGGCGGAAAGTGCAGCTCCAGGTAGTTTCCTTCGGAGTCGAACATGTAAATGGTTTTTCCGCTCCGCCGTTCCACCGCGCGGTGAAACTTTCCGAGCGCCTTGGCTTGTCGCAAGGCGTCATCATAGTCATTCCAGTCCATATCGAAAGCCTGATGCGAGATGCCATCCTGATCGATGGCATCTCTGTTGAGGACGCGGGGTCGCTGGAACAGGACTACGTCGTCACTGCCGCATCTGAGCCTGTCAAGCGTAGGTATTTTGCCGTGAATCGGCATGGCGTCAGGACTATTGGGATCACCGCCCGCGCGTCCCATGAACTCCATGCCCAAAACTTTGGTGTAGAACTCGCGCGCCCGATCAAGATCATCGACCGGAATGCCCACGTGGTAAAGCTTCTTAAGCTTCATATGCTCCTCCTTGCAACTAACAGACTTCGAAAAAAAGGATTCATGCTCGACATGCATGTCCTAGGCGCGTCCAAGGGCTCAGCACGAACGGAACACCTTCAGCATTCAGCAGCGCGTGCGCCCGTTTTTTGGCCTACGGACCCGTCGGACCCTATCTATATTTTTTGCCTCGTAAACGTCAAGGACCAAAGTTGCGACTCGCCGCAGGCGCCGGATAACATCGGATGGCTTATGATATCGGCGGGTGTTTGGCCGAAACGCTATCGGCCGTGAGGACAGGGCTGGATGGCACAGAAGGAACGGCGAGATCCGCTTGCGAAGCCGTCAGGGATCTCGCGCTCAAGATCGCAGCTCCTTGTGCTGCAGAGATTGCTAGCGATGAAAAATGGCAGCAAGGAGTTGAGTGAAAAATGAGTCAGAGGCTGTCGAGGATAGCATCGTTGCGCCGGTCGAAACCGGGCTCAGGGCAATCGAATAGACCAGAACGGTGGAAAAAGCGAGAAAGAGTAGCATCCAAGAAATAAATATCCTATGAGTGATTTTCACGGCTCCCTCCTTAACTCAATAATATAGAAAACCCAAAAAAAAACCGGCAACGGGTTTCGTTGCCGGTTTCACCATTCGCTCCCTGACGCCCGTGGTGACCAGATTGGGCTGTCAGTTCATTGCATCAACGTCTTTTGAAAAAGGCTTCATTGGTTAGAGCATAAGACGTGCCAACAAGAAAGTTTTGTTCCTGCATAAATGCAAGAGCCATAATGCTCCTTTTTGTCTTGTTTTGACGTTCCAACTGACAACCCTTGTGACAGCTCTGAGTCATAATGGCGCCAAATAAAGCCTTTGTGACAACTGCCGATGAAGTCTGTCGTTAACGCTGGCCTTGGTATTATTCTAGTCTGGCGGTTATGCCCGTTTGAGATTTGACAACAACATTCAAGGCATGACCATGCCGCCGTTTACGTGCAGAGTCTGCCCTGTCATATAGCCAGCGGCTTCCCCGGCAAGGAAAGCGACTCCTTCGGCAATCTCATGGGGTTCCGCGGCGCGCCCCATGGGAATCTCTTTCTGCGCGTCAAGCCATGCCCCACGGGCATAGTGGCTCATGACCCGGCTTGTTGCCGTTCGGCCCGGTGCGATGACGTTGACGCGGATGCCAAATGGCGCGAGTTCTTGGGCAAGCGACTTGGAAAACCCGATGATAGCGGCTTTCGCGGCTGAATAGGCGGTGCGCCGGGCGCTTCCGGTGATTCCATAGTTGGAGGAGGTATTAATGATGACTCCTTTTCCCTGCTGCTTCATGACCTCAATCACGGCCTGACAACAAAAAAACGTTGCTTTGAGGTTGACGTCGATGACTTCCTGCCATTCCTTCAGAGTAAAATCCTGAATGAGCTTGGCATGCAGCGTGCCGCCTGCAAGATTGACCAGGACGTCGATTCTTTTGTATTCCGCGACAATCCTATCAAAAACCTTCTCAACCTCAGATTTTTTTGTCAGGTCGATGCTGGAGAAAAGCCCTTCTGTTCCCTGACGCTTAAGCCGGGCGAGAATGTCGGCCCCCGCCTTGTCATCCTTGTCCAAGACTACCGGCACACAGCTGTCCGCAGCCAGGCGCAACACCACGGCTTGACCGATCCCTCCCGCCCCGCCATTCACCACCGCGACTCTATTCATCGCAGGTCTCCATGCGTCATCCACTTAGAAGTTGTTAGGCTGCGGCTCTAAGATCAGCATAATTGCTCGTCTGCAGCGGTCGTCTTCCTGCCTCCACTTCATGGATGAGCCGCACCAAAGCCTGGCAGATGGGCGTCGGGACGCCGAGCCGTTTGCCTTCTTCAACGACGTGTCCTACCGTGAAATCAATTTCCGTTTTTATGCCATGCTTTAAACGTTCCACACCGCCCCTCTGATTATCGCTCTTCGGTTGCCGTGCAATCGCATGAAGGGCCGCGAGGCGCGCCTCGTAAGCATGCCGCGGATCGAAATCTCTCGGGTCATATTCCTCCAAAGGCACAAAGCGCGCTCCCAAAGCCGTGCCCGCAGAGACAATTTCAGCGAGAAATTCGACACACAAGCGGCCGCTCGTTTCGCCCTGCAGGACCGCTTTCAACGAAGCATCCGTCAAGGACGCAAACATTCCTAGGCAGGTGTAGGTGAGCTTGCTCCAGAGTCCCCCGAAGATATTGTCAATCGTCTCGGTCGGGATCACGTCGTTCAACAACGCGTGGACGCTGTCAAGCTGGCGTGTCGTGCGCCCATGCAAATGCCCCACATACAAGTGCCCCCGTTGAGCCGTACGCACCTTGCCCGGAGCGATCCGGCGGCTGCGCATTCTAATCATGGTTCCGATGGCGTGATCAGGCCCGACAAGTTTTTCCAGGCGAGGCAATGTGAGGCCGTTCTGCAGGGACACTAATATGGCTCCGTCGTTCAGGCGAGGCTCAGCGACGGCGAGAGCGCTCGCCATGTCGAACACGCGGACGGCAATGAAAACAAGGTCGAAGCGCCCGGGAAGCTCATCCGGAAGAAACGCGGCAGGGGAACTTCTGAAGCTTCCATCCGGAACATCCACATCAAGACCCGCCTCCCGGATCGCTTGCACCTGCTTCGGATCGACATCAACGAAAGTAACATCTCTGCCCGCGCGCGCGAGCCGGCCGCCGATGATGCCACCTATGGCTCCCGCGCCGACCATGAGAATTCGCATAAATTAGTCTCCGATTTAAGTTTGGAGTTTAGAGTCTTGAGTTTCGTGTCAATTCGACACTCGGGACACGACAAGGTTGAACCCTCACCGCATGAACCCTCCGCCGTTAACAAAGAGCGCCTGTCCGGTAATGAATTTGGCGGCGTCGCTCGCGAGAAAAACTGCCGGACCTATGAGATCTTGGGGCTGCGCGATTCGACCCAAGGGGATTTCTTGCCCGTGCTTGAGTATATCTTCTTCAGTTCGGCTGGCGCGGGGTAGCGCGGTATCCGTCATTCCCGGGCAAATCGCGTTGACGGTAATTCCATGGGGTGCCACCTCCAAAGCCAAAGCTTTAGTGAAACCAATAAGGCCGGCCTTCGAAGCGGCATAGTGGGCGCCGTTGCGCGGCCCCTGAAACGCGGCGCCGGAAGACATGATGATGATCCGGCCACGCTTGCGATTGAGGAATTGCGGAATCACTGCGCGGGCGCAGAGAAAAGCTCCGACGAGGTTAGTCGCGATGACGCGGTCCCATACTTCCTCAGTCATGTCCGTGACGGAACACCTTGGATAGATGCCTGCATTGCTCACCAGAATGTCGACGCCGCCCAACCCGGCCACGCAGCGCTCCACCATGGCATTGACGGACTCTTCACGCGCGACGTCGGTTGGCACGGCGAGGGCTTTTTGCCCGAGCTGTTCCAACTCGCGCTGGACGCTGCGCGCGGTTTCTGCGTTAATTTCGGCAACGGCAACCGATGCTCCTTCTCGCGCCATTCCAAGGGCAATGGCGCGGCCAATTCCCTGTCCGGCACCGGTGACAACCGCGATTCTTCCAGCAAGCTGATTCATAGCACTTGCGTTCGATCGGGTCCGCTTATAACACTTCGCCCTGTTGGCAACAAGACAGCACTCGATTGATGACAAGGAGGTGGACCTTCCGCCTCCTTAGTTGCAGCGACAAGCGGGAACAGTTACAAAGGAACAGTGAGGCAGAATGACTAGACTTAGGAGGTCGATACCATGTCCTACGATTTGTTGATCAAAGGAGGCCGCATCTATGATGGCAGCGGTTTGCCTTCCTTTATGGGTGATGTGGCGGTCAATGCGGGTCAAATTGTTGAAATCGGAAGGGTGAAGGAAAGCGCAAAACGGACGATTGACGCCGCAGGGCTGGCTGTTTCTCCTGGTTTTATCGATCACCACACGCACATGGACGCGCATGTCTTTTGGGACCCGTATGCGACCTCCGAGCCGCAGCATGGAGTTACCTCGATCATCATGGGCAATTGCGGGTTGACTCTGGCTCCAGTGAAGGCAACGGATGCGGCTCACGACGCGTTGGTGGAAAGCTTCGTGCGGGTGGAGGCGATCCCGCGCAGCGTTTTGGAGCAGGGCGTGCCGTGGGGATGGCATACGTTTGGCGACTATCTCGACAGGTTGGAGGGAAAGATCGGAATCAATGTCGGCGGGATGCTTGGACACATTGCCGTGCGCCAGTATGTGATGGGGGAGGAGTCGGTGGAAAGGGCGGCGACGGCCAAAGAGGTGGAGGAGATGAAAGGGCTGGTGCGGGAGGCGCTGGAGGGCGGCGCCGTGGGCTTCTCGACCAACCGCAACGAGCGGCATATGAGGGAAGACGGCAAGCCGGTGGCGAGCCGTTTGGCCACCGACGAAGAATTTTTCGCCCTGTGCAGCGTCTTGACCGATCTCAATTCCGGCGTGATCGAGACCATCTTTGGACGAAATAAGATCGAGCATTTTGACTATTACAATCGTCTGGCGCGGGAAACCGGCCGGCCGATTTTGTGGCAGAGCCTGCAGCACCGCTGGGTCGAGCCCAATCTTTGGCGCCAGCAGCTCGAGGCCGTTGCGCCTATCTTCCGCGATGGGTTTCAGGCCTATGGGCTCTCGCACACCGTTCCTCTGGTTCGGCACTTCACGATGAAGAACGCTCAGATTTTTGATGAGTTTCCCACCTGGAAGGCGCTGATGTTTTCGCCCGAAACCGCGCGCGCAGAAGCATTCAAGGATCCTGAGACGCGCAAAAAGCTCCGCGCCGATTTCGCCGATCCCCGCCCGGCCAATTTCCACCGGCGCTGGGATATCCTGCGCGTCGAGAAAGTCGTCAAGCCGGAAAACGAGAAGTACAACGGCAAATCGATTGAAGAAATGGCGCGCATGCGCGGCCAGGATCCGCTCGATGCCTTTCTGGACCTGGTGCTCGAAGAAAATCTCAGCACCGTGTTTTGGAACTGCAACAACGGCGGTGATCCCGCCGCCATGGGCGAGATTCTGCGCAGCCCCTATGTTCTCGTCGGAACTTCCGACGCCGGCGCGCATGTGCAGTTCGGCGCGGACTTCGGCTATGGCACGACCTTGCTCGGCTTGTGGGTGCGCGAGCGCAACCTGCTTTCTCTCGAGCACGCGATTCACAAACTGACGTTCCACGTCGCCTCGATCTTCGGCCTTGAAGGTAGGGGCCTCGTGCGCAAGGGCCATGCCGCAGATATCGTTGTCTTCGATCCGGCTACCGTTCGTTCTCACGAGCCGGAATGGGCGAATGATTATCCCGGTGGAACGAAGAGACTCATACAACGTTCCGACGGAATTCATTACACGATTATCAATGGCCAGCCGGTTTACGACAACGGGCGTTTGTCGGGCGAGCTTCCCGGCCAAGTTCTGAGAGGGTCGGCTTATCGCGAGCGCCACGCAGCCGCAGCTTAGGAGGACATCAGCGAATCTATGGGATTGACTTACGTGCCTGTTGCTCGCGTGGGCGAAGTGGACGCCGGCAAGATGAAAGCCATTGAAATGGGAGGCCGGCAGCTTTTACTGGCCCATTGGGACGGAAAGTATTTTGCGTTTGCGCGCGAATGCCCGCACGAGGCTGCCGACCTGCAATTCGGCGAATTGAGCGATAATAAAGTGTGCTGCGCGAGCCATGGTTACAACTTTGACCTCACGACCGGCGAGTGCACGATGCCTAAAGGAGGCCCGCAGCTCACGACCCTCCCGGTCGAAGTGCGCGGCGAAGAGATCTGTATTAAACTGGAGTGGTGATTCTTAGATAAGAATGGAGTGATGGAGTACTGGAGCGATGGGTTAGAATATCAATACTCCAAAACTCCACTACTCCAGTCACCCTTGAATCCTAGACCTTCGTCCAATTGCCTGCCGGAGCTTGACCGCCACCGCCTGATTTCGCCACCTTACGCGGGCCGTAGCCTTTGATGTTAAACTTGGCTCGGCCAAGACGTTCGATTTCGATCTCCAAAACGTCGCCACCGTTAACCGGGCCTAGGCCTTCATGGTAGGTGCCCGTGGCGACGATGTCGCCGGGGCAGAGCTGCACGAACCGCGTAAGCCAGGCAATCTGTTCGGGGATTTTGTAGGCCATGTATCGGGTATTGTAGTTCTGCCGCGCCTCTTCACCGACCCAGGATTTTACCGTGAGATTGTGGGGATCGGGAACTTCGTCCTTCGTCGTGATCCACGGACCGATCGCCGCATGAGTATCCTGGCCTTTACCTAAGAACATCGTGCGGCGGGTCAGGCCGCGCGCGGAGATGTCAAAGAAAGGCACATAGCCAAAAATGGTGTTCATCGCATCCGCTTGCAAGACGTTCTTCGCCCGTTTGCCGATGACAAAAGCCAGTTCCGCCTCCGGGTTGAACACGGTCACTGGGGGAATATCAGCAAGCTCAATTGCCTTGTCCGGACCGGCCATCTCCGGGCACTTGTAAAAATACTCGATGGTCAAGCTTTCCGGCGAGCGGTCCGGCCGGTCGAGATAGTTAACAAAAGCCGCAAGGCATTTATTCGGCTGTGGTATCGGAGCAAGCAACTTAACGCCGTTCAGCGGCGCGCCGTTTTCGCGATTCACGATCTGCGAGAATTTTTCTCGGTAATCCTCGAAACTCTCAATGATTTCCTCAATAACACGCTTCGGGCCCTTCTCTACGCGGTAACTGACGGCGCCGCTGACATCGACCACCCGATCGCCGTCTTTGAGCACTCCAATTCGATCATCATTAAAGCGTAAGATTTTCACTGCAGTACCTCCCAATCCAAATTGGGTTCCTTTTACCTGTGCGGGCGGACCGATTCAAGTAGGAGGAGCGCATGCCGCGTTCCCCTGCTTGACGCTTCTCGCGTGAGTGACATATGTTGCAGGGCGATTCGCGCTGGCGTGTAGCCGGACCGTAATGTTGGGACATCACGTAAAAACCGCGGGAGGTGAATGAAATGCCCAGAAGAGCTGTCGTGCAATTTGTGATTCTACTGCTGGTCGCGGCCTGGCCTTGCGCGGGCGGCGTTCTGGCGCAAGGCCGCGAGGTGACGCTGCAAAATATCGCGAAGCTCAAAAGCGGCGAGAGAGAGGTTCGCTTGGCGGATGGAGCGAAGAAAGAAGGAGAGCTGATCTGGTATTCCAGCACGACCGCGGAAGATTCTTTAGCCTTGAGCCAGAAGTTTCAGGAAAGGTATCCCTTCGTCAAGGTGCAGCACTTTCGTTCGCCGAGCGAGAAACTGCGTGAGAGAATTGTGACCGAAGCAAGGGCGGGAAGCCTCAAAGCCGATGTTATCGTCTTGGGCGAGATCGAGATGGACACGCTCATCAAGCGAAAACTTCTGGCCCGTTACGATGCTCCTGAGGGCAAAATTTATCCGCAGGAGGTGAAAGATCCGCGCGGTTTCTGGACCGGCGTTTATATTTCCGCTTGGGTGGTCGCTCATAACACGAAGCTGGTTCCGGCCGGCGCGGCCCCCAAGGGCTACAAAGATCTGCTCAACCCCAGGTGGAAGGGGGCCATTGCGATGGAAGTCGAACCTCTTCCTTGGTTTATCACCTCATTGCGTTATCTCGAGAAACGCGACGGCCGCGAGGCGGCGCTGGACTATTTCAAGAAACTGCAGGCTCAAGATCTCCAATGGAGACAGGGACATTCTCTCATCGGGCAGCTCGTGTCCGCGGGGGAGTTTGCCATCGCTGCAGAGCTTCAGGTGCACACGGTCGAGAGGCTCAAAGCTCAGGGAGCGCCGATCGACTGGATCGCTCCCGACGGGGTGATTCCCATCAACACTGTCGGGATTGCTCTCAGCAGCGCCGGTAAGAACACGCACACGGCGGCCTTGTTCTACGATTTCGTCATCTCAAAGGCCGGGATGGAGACAATTCGGGAGCGACGCAGAGTTCCGGCGCGCCCCGACGTGACGGCGCCTTATCTCAAGCCCTACCGCCTAATGCCGTTTGATCAACAGGTCATGCAGGAATTCGAGCGCTATGTGACTCTTTTCCGTGACACTCTCAAGCCGCGTGGAAATTGAAAATGGAGGCCTTCTCTCGTTCAGCGGATAGACCGGGCGCGAGGCAGCGCCCAATAGATCGCGAGCATAGCCAGCGCGCCCGCCATGCCCATTGATGCCATCGCCCAGCGAGCGCCCGCGACCCATGCCAAGGAGCCGATGAGCATGCTTCCTACCGTGAGCATGACGTGGCTCATTTGGAAGATAGCCATCGTGCGGCCGCGAAATTCGGAAGGAGAGTACGTTTGAATGACGGTCTGTACCAGGGCATGAGAGCTAACGTGAGTGACGCCGGTGAACGCCATCAGCACGACCGAAAGCCCGAACCAGGACGATGTCGAGAAAGCCACGACGCAAATCCCGTACATCGCCACTCCTCCCAGCATGAGAATTCCTCTCTGTAGTTGATCCCCGAGCGATGCGATCAGGAAGGCGCTGCATAGCGCGCCGACACCCATGGCGGTAAGGAGCAAACCTTGCCCGGTCGCCCCAACTCGAAGCAGGTCGCGCGCAAACACCGGCAAAAGTGTGGTGAAAGGGATGATGAAAAATGACGCAAACATCGTAATCAGGAGGCCCGCGCGCACCGCCTCGTTTCTCCAACTGAACTTCCAGCCTTCAATGATGCTCTGGCCGAAGGACGCACGATGCCCGGAGCGACTTTGGGAGGGAGAATAAGAAAGATGCTCGGGACGAATCTGCGCGGTCCAAACTGTCGCCAGCAGGTAGAATGCGGCTTGGGCGGTGTAAGAGCCGGCAGTTCCAAACGTGGCGATGAGCAAGCCGGCCAGCGCGGGACCCGTGCTTCGGGACAAGTTGAAGACGATCGAGTTTAGGCCGATAGCGTTGGTCAAATGGCTCGACGGCACGGTCTCTGCGACCATCGCGGCCCGTGACGGTTGCTGAAAGGTCTGGACGATTGCCATCGTAAACGCGGTCACATAGACGTGCCATGGCCGGATTTGTTCGGTAATAATCAGCAGAGCTACCGCGGCGTACATCAACCCGTCCAGAATCTGCGCCACGATCACCTGTATCTTGCGCGGGAACCGATCGGCGGCGCTGCCCGCCACCGGAGATAACAGGAGAACCGGTATGGCCTGAACGCCGCGTACCAAGCCAAGCTGGAAGGGCGAGTCGGTCAGCTCATAAATAAGCCAACCGCGGGCGACTTGATCCATCCAAGTCGCCATCGACCTGAACGTCTCACTCAGCCACAGCAGGCGAAACCCGTCGTAGCGGAGAGCTTCAAACGTTCGCAGGTGAAAGAGCGCTGCGAGAGAACGCCAACTCCGCCGCGAGGCCGCCGCGGCGGTTTTGTCCTCGGGCGCCTCGGCCTCTTCGTTCTCAGTCGGTGAAGGCAAAGCAGACTCTAGAGA
>JBOHVR010000702.1:0-7577 GCA_050735755.1 Binatia bacterium | reverse complement strand
GATTAACTTTCAACAAAGCAAAGTCTTTCGTCTGCTTGAGCACTCGATAAGCCGTATGGGATAATTTTCCTTTTGTGGTGTCGGATGTGGAGTAAACGATGTGAGCTTTGTTCTCTGCCAGATAGGTAGTAATCGTCTCCGACTTCTTATCACACTGGCCATGAACCACTGCGAGATACTCCTTCTCCGTTTCTTTCCACTGATTCTGCAAACAGAACTTCGCCTCTTGGCTCTTCGCGAAGACGAGGATCCCTGATGTCTCCCGATCCAAGCGGTGAACGATGAAAATGCGATTCCGGGACTTGCGGTAACCCTTGCGGACATAATCTGTGAGAATGAAGTAAGCGGTTCGTGTTTTGTCCGTATCCGTACCGATCGTCAAGAGGCCCGCGGGTTTATCCACCACAAGAATATCTCTGTCCTCGTGAAGTATGACCAGTCCTTTCGGCAGGAGCTTGGGGCTCAGACAGGAACGTTTACGCATGGCGAGCATCCGGACATTGTCAGCGGCCTGACGTATAGCGGTTGACCTATTTCTGTGCTCGCGCAGCGCCGGCCAGCTCCGGGGGGAAGTTCGACACCCCGATTGAACGCTGTTTCATGCTCATGGTCGCTGCACCCTTTTTCCAGATTCATCCATTCAAGCCGGACCCAGCCTCACGCTGCAACAGTTTGGGGCCAGATTCCAACCGTTCGGCGCTCTTTCTCAGTCGAGCAAACCGTTGTTTTGTCCGCTCAACGCGAATGAGATACCGGCGCAGGCTATGAGTCCCACAGCGCTCGTCCAGGGCTTCCCGGAAGCCCCGTCTGACAAATCTCTCTCCTCTCTTCGCTCCGCACAAGTGAATTGCAGCAGCGAGCTTTTGCCTTTGTGCAAGAGTGGCGGTTGTGATGCGACGAGCAGCCAGGGTATCGATTACGCTCTGGTGGAGGTATGCGGAAGTCATTTCGGTTGAATGGCTCGGCAGGATGCGGCTGTAGAAGCTGTTGAACCAGCAGGAGCGTAGGTCGTACCAAGGCCCATCCGTTACAACCTTGTGATCCCGGATGCAATACTTCCGGGCTTCAGCAAAGGTTCCGTCGGTGATTTGGAACATGCCAAGCGCGCTTGAAGCAGGACGATAAATTTCAAAGGGGTTCCATGACCACTGCCAACGCCAGTAGGTATGGGCGATCGGGTTTCCGTCCCCTTCGATTTGAGCCAGGGCGGCCAGCATTTCAGGTGAAAGGATGCTGGTGGAATATTTCTCGAAGACTGGCCCGTAGCTCTGCCATGTGGACTCGGGGCTCTTTGACAAAGAGGCGCTGACAGGGGCGAGGATCTCGCCAGGCTTACGAATAACCTGATAGATGCAGTTGAGCACAAAGAAGCCGCCGATCGCGAGAACGCAGTACCAGACAATAGCTCCCTTCCAGCGGGACCTGGTGATTCTCCTGGATCTTTGTTTGAAATATCGACGCGTGCCGCTATAGACCGTAGCCGTCATCAGCTTAGCATAATATCTTTTTTCTAACCGCCGCACTTCGTGCAAAACCCAAAATGACGTGACCGCGTACACCACAGCAATCGAAAGCGGCAGTAACGTAAACCTGGCTTCAGGGAGCACAAACCAGATCGCTACGGCAAGCAAAACCCGGACAACGGCATGCACGGTATATGCCGATGTCTGAGTCGCGCTTTTGGCGGCGGTCTCAAGCCGAGGGTTAGGCCATCATGAAGAGGACTGCAAGAGATAGGGGGCCCCACGTGCCAAGGTACAGCAATGCTATTGGCCAAACCGAAGAGCGGGCCTTCCACTCGACCTGTGCTAGGCCTTCTCCAGAATTGTGGAGGAGAGTATTCAGCGAGCTGCCTGTCCATTCCTCCAGATTTCCTCCGGATGCCAGCCGGAGGGCCAGGTCGACAAGTTCCTCCTTAGCTTGAATTACTCGGAACTTGCTGCGTAGGACCGAGAAATCCAAAGCGGCTGCGCAAATGGTGAAACCCGTTATCAATGTGAGTGCCACCAGCCCAGCCTTTTCGATAGAGAGAAGCCATTTCGTCTTGTCGCCCAGGCTCACCACAAGGGTGAATACACCGTACAGAACGGTGGCGTAGCCTGTTCGGATTTTCCATAGCATTTCATCATACGCCGCGATCGCTTTGTCCTTCCCCTCCAACCCTTTCTGGATCAGGTTGTCCCGGGTCAGGTCCTGGTTCTCCGAGCTCATGAGGCACTCAATCGGCGTAGGGGCCTAACGTATAGTGTTTTATCCCTGATGCACCCCAGGAATACAGTTCCGATAGATCTCTTGCATGGCAATAGGGGTAAAGCGGGGCCAAAGCGCTAAGCGGAATTTACCGGCTGAACCCATCACCGCACCGGATACCGTCCTTTGATCGCTGCAACTTGTGAGGTTCGATTTCTGCGAACCACGGGTCGCCGGAAACACTTTCGTCCTTTTGGATCTTTGCCTTCGATCGTTCACGGTTAGAAGTACAAGCATCGTCGCCATAGCCTCCTCGTGGGAAGGACGCTCGGGAAGACGCCCACCCAGGCTTTCAACCAGGACCACTAGGTCCGGGCTTGCTGGCGGAGCGGCAACAGCGAAATGCTTTCAATCACCGTGTCACCGAACTCGATCATCGACCGGGTGGTGGCTTCATCTATTGCACGCACCGTCCCCTTGCGTTTCCGATTGGTCTTAGCGCCGTGACCCGTGTATACGAATTCTGACATAGCTTCCTTGCGATCTGGAGCCAAACAGTTGCGCGCTTGAAACGTCGTGCTTTCTTACTTCTGCAACAGAATTGCAGCAGGGTCGTGGTCGCGCTCGCTCGCGGCGTCAGGCGTGGACTGGCCTTAGTTCGAACACGCGCGCTAATTGACTGGCCCGCTTGAGATCTCCTCGACGCAGGGCTTTTCGTACCTCGTCTAGTTTCTCAGCATCCTCTAAGGACAAATACGGCGACCACCCCTCGTCGCTGTCAATCAATTCGACATCAACTTCGGCGGCATAGTGGCCTTCATGAATCAGCTTGGTGTGGCGATGTCTATTCATGTTTTCCTCTTTGTGAAGTCCTCGTCCCAACGATCTGGGTGCGGTCGATAGGCGGTTACCAAGACCGCCGGAGAAGAAACGTTCTTGGGAATCCCCCATACGACGTGAAGGGGCTGATTATGCTCATCCCTTTGCAAAACGAGTACGCAAGGACCCTTGTGATAGGACGGATAATCTTCCACGACTATTGCCTGTTCGACCCCGGCCAGAATCTCGTCAATGAAAATGTTATCATGCACAAGCTCATCGTAGCCATGATCCGAGATTTGTACGTCGCGACCGGCAACCAACTCACAAATCCGCTCAAGTGTTTGGCTCACCAAACCTCGCAGAAAAGAGGTCATGAGACTCCCCTCTTTGACCGTAGATTGTATTGTGATTTCCGGTGGTTAGCAAGGAAATTTCCTCTCATTTTTCGCCTCGATGATACGAAGACGTAGGTTCTGACCATTGCTATAGAGAATTCCTCGTCTATGCGGCGGCATACTGGTATCTTGTGACAGGCGGTCTTCGTCGCTAGGCTCCATCGTATAAGACCCCCGCATCCTTTACTCCGGTCCTGACATCTAACAATTAGACTTTCCGATTATCCAGGCTTTTCCTGCCGACCGGGAAGCAATCAAGCGTAATCAAAATTTAAGGGGGTTTTTCCATGACTAAGCGTAATCTCATTATCGGCGTAGGGGTTATCGTTCTGGCGGGTGCATGGTATGCGTTCCGGCCGGAGTTGATCTTTATTAACAAGGCTGTGAGCGAAGAGTTTCCCGGCGGGCCGGCCATGGCTTCCATAGAGAAGGGGCCCATGGTTCTCACGAAGGGGAGCTTTAAGGGACTGGCACATGAAACTAAGGGAATCGCCGCGGTTTATCAGCTTCCGGATGGCAAGCGGACGCTTCGTTTGACGGAATTTGAAACTTCGAACGGGCCGGACGTGCACGTTTATCTTGTCGCTGCGGACGTGGAAAAGGGCAACGACGCAGTCAAAGAGGCCGGGTTTGTCGATCTCGGCTCGATGAAGGGCAACATTGGCGATCAGAATTATGACGTGCCGGCTGATGTGGACCTGAGCAAGTATAAGGCGGTCAGCATCTGGTGCGCGCGCTTTGGCGTGAACTTTGGGTCGGCTCCTCTGTCGGAACTCATGGCCATGCCGATGAAGTTTGCTCAAGGCGCGTTTCATGGCGTAGCTCATGAGACCAAGGGAACAGCATCGATCTACAAACTGCCGGAAGGCAAGCAGGTGTTGCGCTTTAGCGGTTTTGAGACTTCGAACGGCCCGGACGTGCAGGTCTATCTAGTGGCCGCGCCTGATGCCAAAGACAACGACACCGTAACCAAGGCGGGTTTCATTCACGTTGGACCGCTCAAGGGCAACATCGGTGATCAAAATTACGAGCTGCCGGGGAACGTGGATCTCGCCAAGTACCAATCCGTAACCATTTGGTGCCGCCGGTTTGGCGTCAATTTCGCAACCGCTCCGCTTATGCGGGCGCAAGGCTGAAGAAATTAAAAAGTAAATATTAGAGAATCAGCGGGATACGGGGATAACAAAGATAGCAGAGCTTCCAATGGCGCAGGAAAAAATAAAGATTGTGATTCTCGGCGGGGGGTTTGGAGGGCTGTACACGGCGCTTGAGCTGGAAAAGACGCTCGCGCGCCGCTCCGATGTCGAAGTCACGCTCGTGAATCGCGATAATTTTTTCCTGTTCACGCCCATGCTGCACGAAGTCGCCGCCAGCGATCTCGATCCCGCGGACATCGTCAACCCGATCCGCAAGCTGCTGAGGCGGGTACAGTTCTTTGCCGGCTCCGTCGAGGGCATCGACCTCAATGCAAAGAAAGTGCGCGTCTTTCATGGCGACGGCGACCACGAGCACACGCTTTCCTACGATCACCTGGTCATTGGCTTAGGATCGGTTCCGAACTTCTTCAAGCTTCCGGGAGTCGATGAGCGGTGCATCACGATGAAGTCACTTGATGATGCGGTGGCTCTGCGCAGCCGGCTGATCGAGCACTTGGAAGAGGCCGACTTTGAATGCTCCCCGGAGCTGCGCGAGCGCCTTCTCTCCTTTGTCGTCGCCGGAGCCGGATTTGCCGGAGTCGAGACGATTGCCGCGGCGAATGATTTTGTGCGCGAGGCGATCAGATTTTACCCGAACCTGCGGGAGGACATGGTCCGCTTGATTTTGGTGGACTATGCGCCCGGAATTTTGCCCGAGCTGGATGCAAAGCTCGGTGTTTACGCACAAAAGAAGCTGGCACACCGTGGAATTGAGATCCGTCTCAAGACCGCGGTGGCCGCGATGACAGACAAGGGTGTTGAGCTTAGCGACGGAACTTTCATCAAGACCAACACGTTAATTTGGACGGCAGGCACCGCGCCGAATCCTTTACTGGCGACACTCCCGTGCGAAAAGGATAAGGGAAAGCTGGTCGCGGACGGTACTATGAAGGTCCCAGGATGGCCCGGAGTCTGGGCCCTCGGAGACTGCGCGGCGATCCACGATCCGAGAACCGGTAAACTGTATCCCCCGACAGCCCAGCACGCGTTCCGTCAGGGAAAAGTGCTGGCGCGTAACCTCATCGCGACGCTACAGGGACGAAGCACGCAACCTTTCGTTTTCTCCACAATCGGACAACTCGCTGCGATCGGCCGCAGAACCGGAGTGGCCAGTATCATGGGCATCAACTTTTCCGGTTTTGTCGCCTGGTGGCTCTGGCGAACCATCTATCTCAGCAAACTTCCGCGCTTGGAGAAGAAAGTTAGGGTCGCATTGGGTTGGACCTTGGATCTCTTGTTCTCGAAAGATCTGGTGCAGTTCAAAACGAAGCGCGCGCGGCTCCTAAAAGTAGGAGAGGCAAGTCAATCGGCCGCAGCATAATTTAAGGAGTAGCCATATGGCAGCGCAAAATCATTATGACGTTATTATTATTGGGACCGGCGCAGGAGGCGGTACGCTAGCCAGCCGGCTTGCGCCCACAGGAAAGAAAATCTTACTCCTCGAGCGCGGCGGATATGTTCCCCGGGAGAAGGACAACTGGAACCCGCGCGCAGTCAATCTCGAGGGCAAGTACCAAACCAACGAAATCTGGCATGACAAAGACGGTAAGGAGCTTCACCCGCACATAAACTACTACGTCGGCGGCAATACGAAATTCTACGGCGCTGCGCTATTTCGCCTCCGCAAAGAAGACTTCGGCGAAATCAAGCATCACGGGGGAATTTCTCCAGCCTGGCCCGTCCGGTACGAGGATCTGGAGCCTTACTACACCGAGGCCGAGCGGCTGTACCACGTGCATGGAAATCGCGGTGAAGATCCTACCGAAGCCCCCGCTGCCGCGCCGTATCCGCATCCGGCAATCACCCACGAGCCGAGGATCCAACAGCTCTCTGACGACTTTGCGCGCCTTGGGCTGCGTCCGTTTCATACGCCGCTCGGTGTGATGCTCAATGAACAAGACCAGCGCGCCAGCCGCTGCATACGCTGCGAGACTTGCGACGGTTTTCCGTGCTTGATCGGGGCCAAATCGGATGCACAGGTGTGCGCGGTAGATCCGGCGCTGCAGAACCCCAATGTTACGCTGCAGACCAACTGCTATGTTGAAAGACTCGAAACCGGTCCGTCCGGCCGCGAAGTTGCGAAGGTGATTGTCCAGCGCAACGGCACCGGCGAGGAGTACTCAGCGGATTTCGTCGTTTCCTCTTGCGGCGCGATCAATTCAGCGGCTTTGCTACTCCGCTCGGCCAATGACAAGCATCCTAACGGATTGGCCAATAGCTCGGACGTCGTCGGACGGCACTACATGGGGCATGTCAATTCCGTCATGATGGCGCTCTCCAAATGCCCGAACCCAACCATTTTCCAGAAAACGCTCTCGGTCAACGACTTCTATTGCGGAAGCAAAGACTGGGAGTACCCGATGGGGCACATCTCGTTTGTCGGCAAGCTGGACGGGGAAACCCTGAAGGGCGGCGCTCCGGCGCTGACGCCGGGGTGGACGCTGGACCTGATGGCGCGTCACTCGCTCGATTTCTGGCTGACGTCCGAAGAGCTTCCCGATCCGAACAACCGCATCATGCTCGATTCGAACGCGGGCATCGTGCTGAGCTACAAACCCAACAACGAAGAAGGGCACAAGCGCTTGATGGCGAAGCTCAAGGACCTGATGAAGCAGCAGACGAAATGCAAAATCCACGGCCACCAATGCCACGAGGGTTTGTTCGCGCGAAATCTGTATGTCGGGCAGCGCATTCCGCTGGCGGGCGTGGCGCACCAGGTGGGGACGTTACGGTTCGGTAGCGATCCGAAAACCAGCGCGCTCGACGCCAACTGCAAAGCGCACGACGTGGATAATCTTTACGTTGTCGATGGCAGCTTTTTTGTATCCAGCGGCGCCGTCAACCCCGCGCTCACGATCATGGCCAACGCGCTGAGAGTGGGAGATCACATCATCCAAAGGATGAGGTGAAATTAAAAATGCAAAATTAAAAAGTAAAAAAGGAAAAACAGACACGGACAGAAGAAGTCATAGAG
>JBOHVR010000701.1:0-5258 GCA_050735755.1 Binatia bacterium | reverse complement strand
TCATCATCCTGGGAAACCGCCTCGAATCGATTCTCGTCGCGCACGATATTAGCCGTCGCGGCTACCGCAAGATGGTACAGAACGTGGTGCTGGCGTTCTGCTTCAACGGCATCGGCATTCCGGTCGCCGCGACCGGGCTTATTTACCCCGTATGGGCCATGGCGGCGATGGCGGGAAGCGTCACTGCAATCTTCTTCAACTCGCTGTGGGGGAAGCCATCACTCTTCTTCAACGCCGTGATGAGCGTGGGACGCCCGCAACCTCGATTGCCGGCTGAGGCGGTCTGATGAGGAATTCCGCTACCACACCAAATCGATGATCTATGAAGAACACAAACAACAAGTGGACTTTGTTGGTTCTTGGGCTCGGGATCGCTGCAGTAGCTTACATCTGGCTCGATGCGGCTCCAGCTGCTCAAGTCAATAGTTCGACCTCTCACGCGAGTGCAGCCGTCCCGGCTCCAACGCCAAGTCAGAAAAAAGTCATTCTTAAAAACCTCGGCATGGCCTGAGTGCTTTGCCGGGCCGCAGTTGCGGCCAAACTGAAACAAGTACCGGGTGTCATCGCGTACGATGTAGATTTGAAGAGCGATAGTGCGACAGTCCTTTACGATCCAGCGAAAGTGACCATCGAGCGACTGAAGCAGGCGATCGTAGAAGCCGGCTTTCAAGTTAGAGCGACGGAGGAGATTACCGAGTGATAGAGACCATTTTTCACTGGATGCAACAGGTCTATGAAGCCATCGGGTCGACGACACAAATCTCGCCTTGGGTTTATCTCCTGGTCATGGTCGGAGGCGTCGCGAGCGCGATCAGTCCCTGTTATGTGCCCGTGCTCACTATGTTTGGTGGTTACGTGGGCGGCTATGCACGGAGGGAAAGGACTTCAAGTTTTGTTCTTGCGATCCTGTTCGTTCTAGGAAACGTGGTGACCCTTGCGCTTGTCGGTGCGCTTGCTGCCGTTATCGGAAGGTCGGCATTGAGCATTTTCTCGGGCTACGAGCTTGACCGGTGGATTCCAGGGATCATCGGTCTGCTGATGGGCCTTCAGCTTCTCGGGGTCTTGCGACTACGGTTACCTGCAATCCCGATTTTTCGCTTGGCGCGCGAGCCCGGCACAATGGTGGGCTCCTTTGTTCTGGGGCTCCCCTTTGGCCTCGTGGTAACGCCGTGCACGATGCCGATCTTTTTTGCCATCGTCGCGTTCGTTGCCGTGCAGGCGAGTATCTTTCATGGCGCGCTGTTCATGGTAGCCTATGCTCTCGGCCGCGGGTCAGTGCTCACAGCCGTTGCCATTTCCGTCGGCTTATTAAAAACACTCAATATCGCTCGGACATCTTATTATTTCGAAAAGATTAGTGGCGTCGTTATCCTAGTCGCTAGTGTTGGCCTTTTGCTTTTTTACCAAGGCTTTGTCGGCTTCACCATGAAATGGATGCCTATGGAGACGATGCGCTGAGGAATAGGAAATTATGAGTGCGATTCAGCGGGGGCTTAGGAATCCTTTCAGGAACAAGGTGAGGACAACAGTCGTCTTGATTTTGTTGTCTGTTGTTATCGGCCTCTTTGCGGTGATGGTTCAGGCTGCGTTGCAAACTCAAGAACAATTGGAGAGTCTTCAGGTTCGCCTGCGGACCTTGATCGAGCTTCGCGAAGCCGAAGCGTTCGGGACGGGAGGATTCGGCGGAGACAGACCAGCCGGCGCGGATGAGTTCTCGGTCGCAACTCTGGAACTCATTAAGCAGATCCCCAATGCGAAACACATCGCTAAGATCGAGGAGTACATGCATATCGACATTCATCTCATCCGTTTCTTGCCGTTAACTCTAAGATTTAAATGTGAATTCGTTTCCAAAAGGCACCTTGAAAAGGCAAACAACTCCATGTATATATTGGCTCCTGTGAGAAAACTAAGCGTTACTTTTCTCAGCCTATTTTTGGGCTACGCTGGTGTAGCGTGGGCGTTAGAGGCATGCCTGGGCCATGCCGATCACTCTGATCATGCAATACAAGAGCATCACCCTGATTCCAACACACTGGTGGGACACGACCATTCACAAGACCCATCCGCAACCGTCATTCACTGTACTCGGCTGAGCCAACAAGTCGGTCCGGCCGCGCGAGTAGCGTCGGCGGAGATTTCTCGCCCAGATAAAGGTTTCGCGCTTCACATGGGCTCTATCTCCGACGCCGTTTCCGCCTCGCTTAGAAACGATCTCTGGTTAGATGCGGTTTTTAGAAGAATCGTCACACTTTACTTGCCTGTTGCCCTTGCACGCCATCTTTTTCTTTCCGTTCTTCAGATCTAATCCGCCCGCTTAGCGTAAGTCTCGTATTTTTCCCAGTTCAATTGGGCTGAGGGAGGTGCTTTCCTGCGCATCCGCGCAGTAAGGCGCAAGATTCGGCGACTATGAGGGCGGATTATGGCGAATTCATTTTCGATCAAGGCGTTTTTCATTATTCAAGGAATGTTCCTCCTGGTTATGAGTTCGTCCTTCGGAGCGGAACCCATGCGACTGAGTCTGGAACAGGCGCTCCAGATCGCTCTGGAGCGCAATCTTGAGTTTAAGGCTAAGCGAGAGGAGCTAGGCATCGCTGACGGAAGGATCTTAAGAGCGAATCTATTCCTCCAACACAATCCGGAGCTCGATGGAGATGTGGCGAATCGACGTCTGAAGAAGCCTGAGGAAGGCTTTAACAAGAATCTCCCACAGGGCGGAGTCGCGTTAATGCAGGAATTTGAGATCGGTGGGCAGCCGCTCTACCGGCGTCAGGCGGCTCGGCAGAATCTGGAAAAGGTCAAATTCGAGATCGGTGACTTTGAGCGCTCTCTCCGCTTTCGCGTCACGGAGATTTTTCTGAAGCTGCTGAATGCCGAATCGAAGATCAAACAGGGGGAGCGGATTGTTGAGCTGAGAAGCCGTCTTCATGAGGCTTCCAAAACCCGTTTATCACTCGGGGATATCCCCGAGGTTCAGGTGATCCTTTCAGAGTTCGAGCTCAATCGAGCGAGAAGCGAGCTGATCGGCCTTCAAAGAGAACGTGAAGAATTACTGGCGCGATTACAAACGGAACTTGCTTTAGAGGAGGATACTAGAATCGATATCCAGGGAGAACTGGGTCGAACGTCCCCTTCGTTCTCTCTCCAGGATCTTCTCAAAACTGCGCTCGACCGAAGACCCGACCTGGCTGCTTCTGAACGAGAAAAAAGATTATCTGAAGCGGAGGAACTGCTGACCCGAGCGGAACGGATTCCAAACATCAAAGTCGGCGCTTTTTACGAGAAGGACGACAAGGACAATATCGTTGGCGGCAAGATCTCTATCCCGCTGCCCTTTTTCGACCGAAAACAGGGAGAGCTGCGCGAAGCGCTGGCGCGAAAGAGCATCGCAAATCTGAATTACCTGAACAGACGGCAAGCCCTCGAAAGGGAGATCCGCGCTGCCTACAACAAATTCAGACTGGCCGAACGCGACATTGCTCTCTATCCAGAAGATTCTTTGAACAGGTTCGACGAAAATCTTGATCTCAATCAACGGGCCTATCAGGAAGGGCAGATCGACCTTTCCGATGCAATCCTGTTCCAGAACCAGGTCATCGAGGCCAGGCAAAAATTCATCGATGCGCTAACGAACTACAATCTCGCGGTGGCTGAACTCAAGTTTCAGGCTGGCGTTGAGTAAGGAAGGAATCATGGCAAGTAAAAATAGCATTCTTGTTGTTGCCGGAGTTATTTTGTTGGCACTCTCTTTTTGGCTCGGACGGCTAACGGGTCACGTGGACAGCAAAGGCGAGGGGTCAATGCCTCACGATAGCCCCGCGACTGCTAAAGCGCCTGCCGGCTCGGCCGCGCCGCACACTGACGAACCCGGGGCTGCTCCACATACCCATGAAGCGAAACAGGGTGAAGCCAAAATGGGGAAGGAGCAAGAGGCGCCGGGCTTAAAGCTGAGTTCCGAGGAAAAAAGCAACATCGGTTTAAAGACTGTCGTTGCTGGTCTACGGCCCATAGAGAACGTTATTCGAGTGGCAGGGGTCGTCAAGGCACATCCCGATAGAGAGGCGCAGGTAAGCAGTCGCGTTTCTGGGAAGATAGTGGGTCTTTTCGCCAAGACGGGTGATTC
Source organism: Binatia bacterium (assembly GCA_050735755.1). GTDB lineage: Bacteria > Desulfobacterota > Binatia > UBA9968 > UBA9968 > DATMAM01. The sequence continues at coordinate 1,135 of JBOHVR010000701.1, read as the reverse complement.
GGTTCAGAAAGGTCAACGTTTAGCCGAAGTCCAGAGCGCTGAGATTCAAAAACTTCAGGTGGAGCTGCTCCAGGCGGAGAACAAGCTCACTCTGGCGAAGGCCGAGCTGGATCGCATCCAGAGGCTTGTAAAAAGCAAGATCGCGGCCCAGAAAGAACTCATTGCCGCTCAAAACCAACATCAAGCCGTTCTCAACGAGATCGAGGGGATGACCCAACAACTCATTCTCTTAGGCCTGCCAGAAACCGCCGTAAAAAAGGCTAGGGCAGAAAAAACCGTCTCTACATTTGCTATCCTCTCTCTCATCGGCGGCGTTGTAGAGGAACGGAATGTCGTTCTAGGAGAAACAGTCGAACCCAATAAGGTGATTTTTAAAATTGTTGATTCCTCGACTGTCTTTATCGAGGGCAGTGCCTTTGATGAGGCATTGCCGCGGCTAAAAATCGGACAGACGGTTCGGATTCGCCTTGGTTCGTATCCGAAAGAGCTCTTTACGGGGAAAATAGCCCGCTTTAGTCCCAGCATCGATCCGCAAAAGCGCGCGCTTCGTCTTTGGGCTGAGATCCCGAATCGGGCGGGAAAACTAAAGCCCAATCTATTTGCCGAGATGGATGTTGTCGTAGGAGGAGGACAAGAGGTGCTCGCGATCCCTTTGGAGGCCCTCATCACGGCTGAAGGACAGAGCTTTGTTTTTGTGGAAGAGCAGGGTTCGTTCCGCCGTGCTGACGTGATCCTCGGAGCGCGGGATGATCGTTACGCGGAGGTGAAAAAGGGACTACTTCCTGGAGACCAGGTCGTGACTGACGGAAAGCAGCAAATCTACACAAAATCATTGATGGCTCGTGGCGGCGGAGCGGCTTTAGGCGGCCACACGCACTAATGAAGAATGGAGTAATGGGGTGTTGGAGCGTTGGAGTATTGGGATCAGCTACATTACTCCGTCACTTCATTCGTTACCATGCTGATTGCTAACACGAGGAGCTCACGATGTTCAATTGGATCATTCAATCGTCTTTAAGAAATCGCTTGCTAGTAGTGACTGCCTACGTCGTGATTCTCATTGCGGGTATCTTTGTTCTGCGCCGGATAACGCTGGATGTTCTCCCAGAATTTGCCCCACCTCAAGTCGTCATCC
>JBOHVR010000700.1:0-3830 GCA_050735755.1 Binatia bacterium | reverse complement strand
TCATAGGCGTCGCCTTTCTCGAAGCGAAAAATGACGCGCCAATTCGCCCGGACAGTAACGCTCCAAAAGTCTTTAAGATCGCCCTTTAGTCGGTGGAGCCTAAAGCCAGGTAGATCCATGTCTGAAGGCTTGCTGGCACGGTTGAGAACAGCAAGAATGTTTTCTATTTTCTCGATATGCTCGGAGTTGACGCCCTTCCGGTCGCCCTTTTCAAACAGCCGCCTCAAACCCTTGTGCCTAAAGCGTTGAATCACAACCTACGTTAGCATGAATGGTGACAAGCGTCAATTATCAAAAGAGAGGGGGATGCTAGAGTATCAACCGCTCTCGTAGCGTTCGCCTACGTGTTTATTAGAGAATTTTTTTGACTAGATAGCGCGATTTCCTTAAAATCCGCCTTCGTGGACGCCGAACGCGAGCTATGGCGCGCGGTACTGATGCAAACTATTTTCGATCTCCACAGCGTCGGTTACCGGCGCAAGGTGGGCAAGGTATCACCCTTGATTCAAAGACAGGCTTTGGACTGGTTTATGTCGGATCGCTGCCGGCTCGGCTCATTCGTATGGGTCTGTCATCATCTCGGGATTGATCCGGCAGCGGTCAGGCGCCGGGTGGTCAACGCGCAGGTCGTTCTCAATCAAAGTCGGCCGCACGGTCGCCCCGTGGTTTCACTCCCCGCCTCATCGAATCACCCACTGCAACCGCTCCAAACCCCCAGTTATTCCGCCTCATTCTCTGCCGGCTTCACGAAAAAGTGAGGCTAAGTTCTTGAAATTAAAAGGGGCGCAACAACGGGGGCAAGCACCCCTGAATTGGCGTGTCCGCTATTTCACGCTTCACAAAAAGAAGCGCAAGCCTGCCGCTCCTCGGCGGCAAGCAGTCCCAGACGCTCAAGGTACGCGCGCTCAGTCTCGTAGACAGGCTCCGCCTCTTCTTCGTCGTCCGTCTCTCTGAAGGTCTCTTCGCCGTCCACCTCTCCGTTGTCCGTCTCCACAAGGTTGAAGATTCCAACCGAAATTCGGTTATCTATTCCGACGATGCGCCGCCCCTCCGGTGCGCTGAATTGCCACCATGCTGCGGCGCCAATGATTTAAGCGTCGGCGGTCGTGTCGGCATCTTTCAGGTTGCAAACTTCGCTATTGGAAGCCCGCCAGCGCACGATCGCCGATTGACTGGCACATTACCATTAACCACTTTCTCACCGCGTCTCACGCTTAGCCGCCGCAACGCTGACAGCCCGCTCGCGCCGGTCCACTGCCTTGATGCCGCGCTTCTTGTTACGCTTTCGCTTCTTGTGCTGTCTCTTCTTCATTGCTTCCCCTGCGCCCGTGGGCGGAACCCTGGCCTGCGCGCCTCACAGCTCATGACCGCAAGGCGCGCATCAGCCAGTCGGCGGAGGTCCGCCTATCCCGACGCGCTACCGAAACCACGCCGAGAATCTTAGCTCGTCGTTAGATTTGTGATCTTGCAAAAGCTCTCCGGATGCTCAACGGCAACGTCCGCCCGCAAAAAAGCCAGAAAGCCAAATTGCAAAAATTCAGCGTACCGCTCTCTTAGTACCTCGATCCTCAAGCTTGTGCGGATCCCAACAATCAGCTTGGAGAAGTCGCCCACGATTGCAGTGTCATCGTCCATGCTGGAGGTCATCATCATGGGCACGCCATCTAGCACGTCCGGCTTTTTCAAATAGGCCGAAGTCGTTTGCTCCTTCAGCTTTGCCAGCGCCGCCAGGTTGAACGGACTCATCACAATGGCTGAAGTCATTGGACTGTTATCCGCCCAATTCGCCGCCATGGCGTCAATCAGGTCATCGTAGTCCGCAAACGGCCCCGTTGCCGGCACTTCGTTGATTCCGACGACGTTGACGATTCCCCGGGGCTGCGGCGGTGTGCCGGTGCCACGTAGCGCGACGCGGTCAAGCTCAACGCTCAACGCGCCGATAAACGCCGCCTCGAGCGCCGATTCGATGTTCAAGCTATCCTCGACCAGCTCGCGGCTCACGACCACCAGACAAGCCAGGGACCGCGGCGTTAGAATCACGCCCTCAAAAGTCATATCGCTAGGCGTGATTTCTGCGTTCTCATTGCGCCACGCTATCGTTGGATCGCTGGCCGTGCGTGCAATGGTGGTCCGGTCGCTCGTCAAGGGCACGGTCTGCGCGCCGGCTCTCATAACGACTTGCGCCGCTTGGAGTAAATCAATAAACCGCGCCAGCGTGATATCAGGAACCGAGTAGCCGCCCGCGCTGTCGGTGCCCTCGGCAAGCGCACGTCTTTCCAGGTCGGTCTTTGGGCCCAAGAGCATAGCGCGCAAGAGTTGACCAAAGCGCACGTCTCGAAAATCCGGTTGTTTGATAAGCCCGTTGTCCTGCAGATAGGAGCGCACGGATTGATCCGGCTTCAGCAATACGCCAGTCTCGTACTGCTCGCGTTTTTCGCGTTGAATTGACGCCGCGCCGCGTTTGCCTCTGCTTGTTCCCTGCCTTCGCGCTTCTCGATCTCAACGCTGGTGTCATTTAGCTCGAGCTCCAAGCCACGCGCCGCAACTCGTGATGCGTCGTCCTCCTTTTCCGCATTGCATTCGACTAGGGTTTTCAAAATCGCAGCCCGACGCTGCTTTAACTCGACCAGACTCAGCTTGCGCAAGTCTGGCACATTGGAAGTAGTTTCGCTTTTCATTCTCTCTGCTCCTCATGCCGGCTTAACCTGGGAAAAGGGGAGCGCTGCATTGCTTCGTTTCCTTTTCGCTCGCGCGCCTTTTCCACGCGCGATTGGTAGTTACTGACTGTCAATTTTTGAAGGCCCGTTCCCCGAATCTCGGGAAACGGCTTCGATTGTGAAAAATTCGCTGTTGAGCAGCACGCGCTGCCCGCGGCGAATGGAGGGATGATAGCGAACCGTCAACGTGTCATCGTCGGCAATCTCTGCCCAAATGCGGCAGAGAAAAGTCCAGTCGATAATAGGCGCGTGTAGGCGGTCAAAGGTCACACGCGGGAATTGAATCAGGATTTTCTGCCTCATCGGTTTACTTAACGGCCTTGATGCGCTCTTTTCTCGCTCGCTTCTCAAGCTCTGCCAGCGCCGCGGTCAGACTGTAACTTAGAAAAATCTTGGTTGGGTGATCGCTGGGCAAATCCGGATTGTTGTCGATCACTACTTTCAAGCCGTTAACGGCCTCTATCAAGTTCTCGGTCTCGTACTCGCTCATCTCTAAGATTTCATGAGTCTGTACTGCCGCTCCGGTTAGAATCCAAAAATTATCCTCAAAAAAGCGGTTGCCGCGTTTGCCCATGACTGCGCAGAGGTCAATCAACGTTTGTAAATCAGCTAAGGGGATGGTTCTTAAGTCCAGCACGATTTTTTCCTCCTTAGCTCTCCGCGTGCCATTCAAGCCCGCATTTTTCGCATAGCCAGCCCGTAAAAGTTTTCATCATGGCGACGTAGCAGTTACGGCAAATCACCGGCTGTTGGCCCTTTTTTGGCCTGCATTTGCCCCCAGGATTTGCCCCCAAAAGAAAAAAGCCACGAGAATCAGCGACTTTCATCGCTGTCCTCATGGCTCATATCCGCGGAGTCGACGGTTCGAGTCCGTCCACCGCCATTTTCCTTAACCCGCTTGCAACTTCCGCTTCCCCCTGGCAGTTTAAATTGAATCCTGAATTGCTGTTTTCCTGACAAGACGCTCCGCTCTTTGCCGCTGGGCCGCAAAAAAACTAGATCCCACCCGCGAAGAGAGGGATTTGTGCATGGCCCAGATCTTCCATCCCAGCACCAATACTTTATCCAAATTGAGCATCTTTGGCGGTGTCTTTCTCCTGGCCAGTTTGCTTT
>JBOHVR010000699.1:0-6800 GCA_050735755.1 Binatia bacterium | reverse complement strand
AGTTTGTCTCAGGACACTCCTCTCCCGCGAGCGGGAGAGGAGTGATATGTACAAGTGAGAGTTTAATTAAGATTAGTTAACCGGCGTGGAAAGACAATCTCGCTATGAGCTTTAACGGCTACACCGTCATCGATGCAGACTCGCACATCCGCGAATACGTGGACGTGGATCGAACCTACCGGGACAACATCGATCCGGAATTTCGCGACGCGTTCGAAAAACTTTCCGGTGCAGTCGCGAGGCGACGCGCCGCCGGGCAATCAACCGACCTTTTCATGGGGCCAGACGCGGTCATCGAGCCATCGGATGAGTGGCGCCCGCTTGGAGTGTACGACACGTTCGGAGCCGAGCGCCCAACAGTCGCGCGAGTGAATCGGGGAAACCAAATTCCCCGTGAAGTGAATTGGGATCCTTCGATACGGCTCAGAGATATGGACAAGGCGGGAATTGATATCAGCGTGATTTTTCCGAGTCATGCAGCCAGCTACTGCGTGCTGCGCGACGTCGGCTTCGAGAGCGCGCTGCACCGGGCGCATCACCGCTACATGGGCAATTATTGCGCCGAAGCGAAAGGGCGCCTGAGATGGGTGGCGATTGCCACGATGCGGGATGTGCACACGGCGGTGAAAGAGCTGACCCATTGGGCAGAGAAAGACGCAAACTGTGTGGGTCTGCTCCTGCCGCCGCTTTGTCCGGGCGGACGGCTGCTCGACAATCCCGATCTTCATCCGCTTTTCCAGAGGGCGGAGGATTTGGATATTCCCATCCTCGTCCATGGTGGGGTTTTGCGATCGCCGGACGGCCCGGGCGCTACCGAGCTGGACCATGCGGGGTTCATCATCCGCGCAGTCTACCAGCCGTGGAGCGGAATGACGGCAATCAGCGCGTTGATTGGCGGCGGCGTGTTTGATCTGTTTTCGAAGCTTCGTGCCGGCGTGTTTGAAACCACCGCAGGCTGGATGCCGTGGCTCATCGAGCGTCTCGATGACAGTTACGCTTCGAAGTCCAATCTGGCGCCAAACCTGAAGCGAAAGCCGTCGGACGTATTGGTCGAGGGTCGCTTATTCCACTCCATCGATCCGGATGAGCGCTACATCGAGCACTGCGTTAAAGAGCTTGGCGAAAATATTTGGCTGTTCGCGACCGACTACCCGCACCCGGGGACCACATGGCCTCAGGGCGCGCGGCAGGCGATTGATCGGCCGGGACTTTCGGAGGGCGCTAAGAAAAAAATTCTAGGAGCAAATGCCCGCAGATTATTCACGCGGTTAGCGTAAGCGCAGCGGCTGGTTGTGTTGCCGATCCCGTTCGTTCTCGAACCATGAACGGATTTCCGCACGCTGCCGCTGAAGAGAACCAGAAAGGAGAAAGTGAACATGGATTTGATGGCTGGAATAGAGGACACGGCAGCGCGGTTCCGGGCCGGGGAGGCGGAAGTGGCGCGCACCTTCTTCTCGAAACCACGGTCCCTGAAGCAGCACGTGGACTGGCTCAGGCTTCAAGTCGCGCGCGAATTGCGCAACCTGCGGGAAATTTCTCAAGGTGAGCTGACGGCGCTGGTCGATCGGGTGGACCGCGGCGTCACACGCGAGGAAGTAGTGGCGGAGCTGCGCGAACACTACTATGAGACCCGACACTACGCGATGCTCGCTTATGTCCTGGAAGGGATCAGCGAGGAGCATATTAAGTGGAAAGAGTTGAGCGTGCAGCGGGAAACGGCAGACTGGTCCGAGTGGCTGCGTCGCGAGCAGAAGCGCCGGCGGGAGTGGAATGCTATATCACCTCTGCACGCCGCCGCAGGGGCTTTCAACAGCGGTGGCGCAGGCTCGGTGGCCTATGGGATCGTTGGTCTCAGAGGCGATACCTACGAGCAGCTTCTGGCGGAGACGGCGAGAATAATACTCCACGACGAAATGGCGCACGGAGAAGCTCTCGAGGGCCGCAATCCGCTCTACAAGTTGGTAAAGACCGAGCAGGACGCGCGCACCGCGCTGGAAATTATCCGTGAATATTCCACCATTCGCCTCAACGGGCGCAATTTCCAGTTTGGGTATCCGCTTTCAGAAGAGCGCATCGAGGCGATCGTCCGCGGCGACATCGAGCCCGCCACGGTCGATACTTTGAAGGCGGCTTACAAGGGAGCGATCGACGAGGAGGAGTGGTTCGACTGCTATCACGCAGCGCCCAAGCCGCTGAAGGCGACCACGATCCTACGCTAAGGGAGGTATGCGATGAGCTTTAACGGCTACACCGTTGTCGATGCGGACTCGCATTTTCGGGAGTACCTGGATGTGGATCGGACGTACCGGGACAATATCGATCCCGAATACTGCAAGTCTTTCGAAAAACTCTCCACCGCCGTAGCCAAACGACGCGAAGGCGGGTTGCCGACAGACCTATTCATGGGTCCGGTGGCGATTATCGAGCCCTCCGACGAATGGCGCCCCCTCGGCGTCTATGACACGTTCGGCGCCGAGCGGCCGACGCAGACGCGCTTGACTCGTGAGACGCCGATTCCCCGGGAGGTGAACTGGGAGCCCTCGATTCGCCTCAGAGATATGGACACGGCGGGAATCGATTTCAGCGTGATTTTCCCGAGCCACGCGGCCAGTTACTGCGTGCTGCGCGATGTCGGCTTCGAAAGCGCGCTCCACCGGGCGCATCACCGCTACATGAGCAAGTACTGCGCCGCGGCCAAAGGGCGGCTGAGATGGGTGGCGATCGCTACAATGCGGGACATCGGCGCGACTGTGAAAGAGCTGACCTATTGGGCGGAGAAAGACGTAAACTGTGTCGGCGTGCTGGTGCCGCCTCTTTGTCCGGGCGGACGCCTGCTCGACAATCCGGATCTCCATCCGCTTTTCCAATGTGCGCAGGACCTTGACCTGCCCGTACTGATCCACGGAGGTGTTCTTCGTTCGCCGCATGGTCCTGGGGCCACCGAGCTTGAGCATGCGGGGTTTATCATCCGCGCGGTTTATCAGCCGTGGGGCGGAATGACCGCTATCAGCGCGCTTATCGGCGGCGGCGTTTTTGATCTGTTTCCCAAGCTTCGCGCTGGGGTTTTTGAGACCAGCGCTGGTTGGATGCCGTGGCTCATCGAGCGGCTCGATGAGAGTCACGCCTCAAAGCCTAATCTGGCGCCAAACCTGAAACGAAGGCCGTCCGAGGTCGTAGCGGAAGGTCGCTTATTCCATTCAGTAGACCCGGGCGAGCGCTACATCGAGCACTGCGTGCAGGAATTGGGCGAAGATATTTGGCTATTTGCGACCGACTACCCGCACACCGGAGTCGCCTGGCCTGACGGCGCTCGCGCCGTGGTCGACCGTCCCGGCCTTGCCGAAAGCGCGAAGAAGAAAATCCTGGGAGCGAACGCCCAGAGATTGTTCACAGGATTAGACTGAGGTGGTTGTTACGTCATACGTCATGATCGGCTTGTCGCGGTCTTCAATTAAGTCCGTCTCTTCTTGGCCACCGGAATACCGACTTGACCCGCTATCCGGTTACGAAATTCTTCCCAGTCCTCTCCTTGCCGGCCGAGGACCTGCGCTGCATCAAACCAGGAGTTCGTGGTCGGCGATTCCATCTTCAGTTTTTCAGTATCAAGCCCCTTTTTAGCTATGATCGTCCAAAAGTCGCGGAAACCTTCACCTCTCGCTTTTTGATGCGACTTTTCGGCTTCACCGGCGCGATTATGCGCGTTGCTCTTGTCGGTTCCACCTTTTATTTCAATTGCAACTTTATTTTGAAGCTTCCCACTGAATTCCTCTTGGACGCGCACATCCGGATCAGCGGCGAGCGCAATGACCACAGTTCGGCCTGCGGAGTTTTTGACCGTTATCCTCCCTTGTAGTTCCTGAGTAATATGATCCTTGATGATCTCTCGAATAGATAAGAAAGCATCCAAGACAGCCTGCTTGCCAATCGTATTGTTATTGCTTCCTTGGAACCGCGCGCCGAGCGTAAGAAGAGGCAATTCGGCTATATCGCGCTGCGTGACGGTCGGCGACATCTGCCGGACAAGCTCCGCTAACCCTCCGCCCAAAGCTCGGCAAAGAACAGGGAGCGCTTTCTTTTGATTTTTGTTTAACACACCGCGGGCTTCCATGCTTTTGAAACGGCTCATCCCGGTAGCGGAGCTATAGAAGGTTTTCTGTGGTACTCCTAAAAGAAGCCTATAGTAACCGAGCAGTGTAGGTTTCATCTCCAGAATGGCTGGGGTCGGAAATACATGCTCGTCCCGAATTCCGGCTGCCGCGAGGATACGCTGCACGTCAGTTGGTATGAACGTGCTCAATTCGCCTTTAAGTGTCGTTGGATCGATCCCGGCAAGCGCCTCAGCCAGCGCGTCCGTAAGCCACGTCTTCCGCGCGGCGACCAGCAGTTGGTGAAACGCAACCTGCCGCGATGCTGCAGGTATCTTTAAAGGAAGGTGGTCGGCGGGTCCTTGTTTTTTCAGAGGACTCTCACTCAGGGCTATTATTCCTGCCTAAGTGCTTAGTGGCGACCGAACGGCTATTCACATTCATGAGACTTACGAAATATTAGCCAATAGGAGTGTCGGCGTCGGCTATGGTGGGCCGTCTTCCATTTCGGATCAACGATAGGTCCTTTCCGAACTTTGATGATGCAATCGCAGGCCATGAAGCCAAGCGATTCTGCTGCTTTGAGGAGGTCGATGTGAGCCCATTGATAACGATGGTCGTGAACATAATCGGTCACTTTGCACAAAAGGATTCCTTCAGGTTGTAAAACCTCGTAGGCCTGTTTCAGAAAAGGCGGGTAAGTATACGAGAAGCTGTATCCGTTCTCTTTCGTGGATCTAACGCCAAGTCCAAACCGGCTCGTAAAATCCTTCAGCTTGTCTTTACCCTGATTGGGAACGTGAGGGGGATCGTAAATTACAACATCAAAGCTCGACGGACGAAACGGCATGCTTGTGTTGTCTCCAACCACACTCGGGCGGTTTCTTGCTTTCATATCCATCCCGATCACTGGGCGGCTGCTGTTCCTCCAGAACCTCCAGCCACCAACCGTTGCATCCAAAATTCTTTCGGGTTGGCTCCTAGGATAGAAGCTGAGCATTTTTTCCAACAGCAGTGCATCCTCACCTTCCCAAACCGATGGCAGGGGGCAGTAAGTATTGATCCTTTCGGCTGGTGAGCTGCTATCTTCCGGGAGTACAAACGTCATTTGCGGTGCCTTAAGACTATGATGTGGTGTGATGTTAGCCATAAATATCACAGTGAACAAACCGCTGTCAGTATTTTTTTAGGACCTGCCACACTGAAAAGATTCCGACTGTCAGTCTAACCGGTGGTGAGCCTAGCAGACTCATTTATCTTAATTCCACTAAGGAAACAAAGATGACATAATCATTGACAGAAAGTCAAGCATTTTGATAGGCTTTTGTGTATGGCTCGCCCTAAACTCGTAACGAAGGAGCAGGTTGTTGACGCGCTAAGCCGGTGGTTTATACACAACAGCGTTCCTCCGACCGTCGAGGAGCTCCGCCGCGTTCTCGGTGTAGGTTCTACCCGAACAGTTCTCAGATACCTCGATGCACTCAAAGAGGAAGGTTACATCGAACGATGGTCCGGAGCACGAGGCCTAAGAATGCGAAGAGGCACGTCAGCAGGCATTGAGACCCGACTGGTTCCGATCGTTGGCGAGGCGCCAGCGGGGCAGCCCATGCCGGCGGAAGAAAATATGCTGGGACAAGTGCAGATTCCCAAGGACCTCTTAAAACCGCCCCGCGCGAAATTTTTTCTCCTCCGCGTTCGTGGAGACTCCATGAACCGGGCAAAGGTGGAAACGCAGACGATAGAAGATGGAGATCTGGTCTTAGTCCGCCAGCAACAAAGAGCGGATCCAGGAAACATCGTAGTGGTACTAGTGGACGGGGAAGCGACAATTAAAAGATTAGTCAAAGGACCCGACTACTATGTGCTGCAGCCGGAGTCCACCAACCCGAAACATAGGCCTATCATCGTAGCTCAAGATTTCCGGGTCCAAGGAATCGTCTGCAGAGTATTCAAAAAGGGAGCGGAGCTTCTGCATCGGGTCGAGGAGTGAAAGCGTTGCGCCTCGCGTTCTCTCGCATTTCATAGGTGAATGAGGAAAACGTATGGGGGTTTTTTTCGATACTGAGCGGCCTAGGGCTTAACTTTCCAGATCCCGCGGCCGAACGGGGGTGATGTTTTTTCCTTCTTCTATTTCCTTCAATCTCTCTTCTGACAGCGGGAAAGAGAACATTTCGTTGCGCATACGCAATCTTTGCTGACAAAGTTTTCTGGCGCCGTCCAGCATAATCTGCTTGGTTTCCTCGTCCAGGCCGTGCTTGCGCACGCCGCGAATCACGGCTTCCGCTCCCTCGCGGCCATGCTCTGCTTCCTCGGCGCAGATGCGTGCTGCGGCCGCGGCGATTTTGGCCTCGAGCTTCCCGCCTTGAAGCTTGCTTAGTTCCTTGAACGTGACCCCGCTGCCTCCGCCTTCCGGCCATGAGCTGACAGCGGCGATGACGGCAGGATGCTGCGATCTTTTCTCGATTTTCTCTCTCACCTGCCGGATCTTTGCCTGCTCGGGCAGTGGCCCTCCCAAATCGGCCAAGCCCAGCGTTTGGTATCCTAACTCCTCAAGGCATTCCGCCATCCAAACATAGTGTTTGGCTTCCTCCCAACACTTCTTGGTTATTTCCAGATATTCGTCGAACGAAAAATCTTTCCCGACTCTGTCGGTTGCGCGAATCACTTCATTGGCAATAATGGGAATCTGCTTGATCTCTTTCCATGCCTGGTGCC